>JAFASX010000035.1 GCA_019244295.1 Pseudonocardia sp. | reverse complement strand
CTAGGCGGGCACAGGCGGCGGTGGCCTCGCCGGGGTCTAGCCCGTGACCAGCCACAGTGACGGTGCCGTCGGTGTTCAGCCAGTAGGTGACTCCGCGCCGTCGTGTCGCCTCGCGGTAGCGGCGGCGGGCGAAGTCGGGGTCGATGGCCAGGATTGCTCGTTGTAGCCGGGTGGCGAGTTGGCGGGTGGTTAATCCTGGGGCTTTGGGTACGAATTCGGCGCACAGGGCGTCGAGCTGTTCGGGTTCTAGCTGGGCACACGACAGTAGTTCGATGAACACGACGGCTTTGGCTTGGTCGATCCGACCAGCCAACAACGCCTCAAAGACCTGTGGCAGGGTGTCGATCAGCGAGGTGGCGTGGTCGAGTTCCCGGTCGGCGACTGAGGGGGTCCAGGTTAGGGCGGCGGCGATTTCCCCGGCCGCTCGCGCGAATCCCTCGATCACTCCACAGTCGTCTGAGGGGGTGCATTGGGATACTCGTCGCAGCGAGGCGAACACCAAAGCTTGATCATGCGCCAACTGCCGGTAGCAGGCTTGCAGCACGTCAACGGAGGACTCCGCGGGCACCGCATCGAAAACCAAAGTGCCCAAGACAGCGGCCAACCCGGCACCGGGCGCCAACCCACCCAGCCCACCCAGCCCACCGAAGTCGCCACCCGTTTCCATGGGCCGAATATATGTTCGGGATCTGACAATTCCGGGCACCTGAAGCCGGTTACCTCCTCAACCCCCGCGTTGATGTGACACAGATCACTTGAGCTGTTTCGGTGGGTTCAAACCGCCCGCGCGAACCCGGCAACGCCACAACCAGCGACGGATGCAACAGCACGGGCCAGCAAGCCACAGAGACGTGAACGATGCGGACAGCGGCGCCCGACCACAGTCAGTCAACCCACGACCCACAAAACGTGCCTCAAGGTTTGGCGATGGTAACCGACTGCAGAGTGATGGCCAGTTTCGGCTTGCCGTCGCCAGGCTCGGTTGCTCCGGCACTGTCGACGCCGCCGGCCGCGATCTTCTCCAGGACCTTGATGCCGGGCTCGGCCACCGTGCCGAAGATCGTGTAGTCAGGTGACAACTGCGAGTCGGCGTAGACCAGGAAGAACTGGCTGCCGCCGCTGTTGGGGGCGGCGGTCTTGGCCATCGCCACCGTGCCGCGCGGGTATACCGCCGCCCCCGCGTTGGACGGCTTGAGACCGGTGGGCGGCTCGTCGGGAATGGTGTAGCCGGGGCCACCCTTGCCGGTTCCGGTCGGATCGCCGCACTGGAGCACCTTCAGTGTTTCTAACGTGACCAACCGGTGGCACGGAGTGTTGTTATAGAAGCCGGCATTCGCCAGGCTGAGAAAGTTTTCCACCGTACACGGCGCTTTGGACCGGTCGAGTATGACAGGCAAAACGCCCTGGTTCGTGGTTACCGTGACGGCCACCGTGCCCTGCCGTGGGGGGTTGGCGTTGGCCGGTAGGCCGACCGGCCGGGGGGCCGGCTCCTCTGGGGTCTTCACGAAGTTGCATCCGGCCGGTGTGGCCGGTGTGGCCGGTGACGCGCTTGATGGCGGTGTGCTGGACGGCACGGACGCCTGGCTGGACGGAGTAGTTGAGCCGGTACGTTTGCCACCGGAGCTCAACGCGTTGAACGCCACCACCGTGCCGACGACAGCCGCCACCACTACCGCTACCATGATCGCGGCGATCCGCTTGCGTCGCCGCTCGCGCCGGCTGCGTCGCTCCTGTTGGCGCACGAGCTTACGCTTGGCGGCCTCACGACGCTGCTGGTTGGTGGGCACTGCGCAGGTCCTCCCGTGATGGAGTGTTGATGTTGCCGGCTCTGGTCCGGTAAAAGGCGCCCGGAGCTAAGCCGCAGCTTAACCGCTGGCCCGTTGGGCGCATCGGCATGGTCAGCTTGACGCATCGGTATGGTCAGCCGATCGTCGGGTTGCGGATCCTCCCGGCTGGCCACCAGCGCGGCGACCCCGGTGGTGATCGGTACCGAAGCGACCACCCCGATGCTGCCGACCAGCGCTCGGACCACCTCGGTGGCCACTTGTTCCTGGGTGAGCGAGGCGCCGAAGCCTTGGCCGGACACCGTAAAGAGCAACAGCAATGGCAGCGACGCACCGGCATAGGCTAATACCAGGGTGCTGACCGCGGAGGAAACGTGATCGCGCCCGATCCGCATTGCCGAGCTGAACAGCCTGCCGGCGGTCAGTGTCGAGTTAGCCCGCCGCAGTTCCCATACGACGCTGGTTTGGGTCACCGTCACGTCGTGGAGCACACCGAGCGCCCCGATGATGAAGCCGGCTAACAGCAGGCCGCGAGGGTCGATCGCCGATCCGGAACCCAGCGAAGCGAGCAGGTTCTGGGTTTCTTCATCTAAGCCGGTCAGTTTGCTGGCCGCAGCGAATACCGCCCCGAGCACACCGATCAACCCCAGGCTGACCAGGGTGCCTAGCACGGCGGTTGACGTGCGCACCGAGAATCCATGGCTCAGGTACAGCACAGTCGGCATGATCAGGCATGCGCCGACCACAGCCACCGCGAGCGCGTTTCGTCCGTGCAGAATCGCCGGGAACACAAAAATCACCAGCACCAGGAAACTCACCCCGAGCGCGGCCAGCGCGGCCAGCCCACGCCATCGGCCGAGCCCGATCACCGCTGCCGCGAACAACAGGCCGAGTACCCATAAGGACCGTCCGCGTTGGAAATCGTTGACAATGTAGGACTCGGTGTTGGTCGGATCACCGCCGTTGTAGCCGAGCACGACGCGATCGCCAACGGCGTATCGTGGGCTTGTTGGCTCCACCGGCAGCACGCTCACGATGCCTCTCCCGGCGGCCGGGCCATTCGACATCAGCAGGCTCAGCGCGATACAGCGGCTTTGTCTTGGCGCAGCACGCTCACCAACGGCGCAGCCAGCGGGTGTGATCGCTCCTACTGTGGCGTCAACCCGCTGGTAGGCCGGACCGAAGGCCGGCTGGGGGGCGGGCGCGCCAAACGGATAAAGCGCCAATGCCCCGATTACGCTGGCTACCGCGCACGGCACGAGCAGCATGGCCATCAGCACGCGCGCTCGGTGCCCGGCCGGCACAGCGGGCCCGTGGCCGTGTCCATGCCCGTGGTTGTCGCTGGCTAGGTCGCACAACGGTGCCAAGGCCTCCGCCCGGCTTCGGCTTGTCGATGTGGGGGCGAGCTGGCTGGCGAGCTTGCTTTCGTGGCCGTGGCGTCCCATGCCGGAATCGTCGCAACGTGATGCTGAGACGCACGTGCTGCCCCGGCGTTTGAGCCTCAACCGCGCGCTGGAGGCAGCTCGTCGATCCGGGCGTCAGCTCCGCCGCTCTCACCGCCTCAGCCCGGGTCGAGCGGTTCAGGGAAGACGCAGCAGCACCCGCGGGACGGCGTCGACCCCCATCATGGTCGCCGGGCTCACCTCGCCCAACCGCTCGGCCAGGTAGCGGCCAGGTAGCAGGGCGCCGGCCGCCGGCCGCCGGGCGCCTGAGTCTCGACCACGTGTGGGTGAACCAGTACCATAGCCAGTGGCTATGGTGGGAGGGGGACCCAGATGGCGGCGGTCTTGGTGCCGATGGAAATCGACGGTGTGACGCTGCTGGTGGAGGCTACTCGGACAGCGGGTTCGGAGCGCACATCCAAGATCGACAAGGCGCAGGAAGCGGTCACTGACTCGTTCGACCGGGCGCGGGCCGCCATTGTCGCGGTGGCCGCGCATACGGTGGGCACGATCAAGCAGCTGGACGCTCGGCCGGATTCGGTCGAGGTGACGTTCGGCCTGAAGTTCTCCGCTGAAGGCGGGGTGATCCTGGCTGGCGCATCAGCGGAGGCCAGCCTGGAGGTCACGCTCGTCTATGACCGCCCCGCGGATGTTGTTTGACGAGCGGATCCCAGGGTTCCTCGGCCGGGTCCTGGACGAGGAAGGCCAGCCGATCGGGACCTGTTTTCAGATCGAGGACCGGACAGCGGTGACGGCCTGGCACAGGGTGGACGACCTCGGCGCCGGGAATGTCGGCGGATCGGTGACGGTGGACCCGCTGCGCGGCGGCGATCCCATAGACGCCACCGTGGCGGCGGTGGATCCGGTGCACGACCTGGCCGTGCTCGCCCTGGCTGGTGCCTCGCCGGAGTGTGTGGCGGGGCTGGCGCGCACTGATGAGATGGCGTTGAACGCCCCAGTGTCGGTCACGGGAACCCCGCACGTCGAGGACGAGCACACCTACCGCTCCCTCGTCGCGCCGGGCACCTGGTCCGGCGGGACCACCCGCGACGATCAGGTGCCGCTGGGTGTGTTCACGTCGTCGAAAGTGCTCAAGGGGATGAGCGGCGCGCCCGTGCTGCGAGACCCCGACGGGCTGGTGGTCGGGGTCGTCTCGGAGCGCTACAACAGCGCCGACGGGTGGCTGCGGGACACCGTGTGGGTGGCGCGCACCGAGAACCTCGCCCCGTTGATCTCGATCGAGCTGACGACCCGGCCCGGCAGCGGGGCGATCGAGCTGACGCTGCGCATTGCGGACGCCCGGGTCAGCCTGGTCGGCTCGGGCATATCGGTGCACGCGGCTCATGCCGGCGTGCTGCCCGGGCTGGCCGAGGCGTTGCGGGGGCTGCGCCGGGGCCGGTCGAGCCTGGCCGCCGCCCGCGGCACCGACCTGGCCGCCGCTTCCGGGGTATCCGCCACCGCCACTCAGGTCGGCGCGCTGCTCACCGACGCGTTCCTGCCCGAGCCGGTCGCCGGAACGCTACGCACGGCCGTCAACGATGCCAGAGCCCGCTGGGCGCCGCTGCGGCTGGGCATCGAGATCATCTCGACCCAGTTGCGCGAGCTGCCCTGGGAGGCGCTGCACCTGCCCGGCCCCGGCGGCGGACCGCTCACCCTAGACCCGCTCGTCGTGCTCTACCGCCGCCATCCCGACGCCGTGCGGATTCCGGTCAGCCGAGGGTGTCCGCGTACTGAGTCACGTGTCGGTCGGTGTACGACCTGACGTGTCGGTCTCGGCGTGGTAGATCATGGCATAGGTGTTGGGGTGGGGGCTAGCGACACGCGGTCTTTGAGTCGGTAGCTTGGGCCGTTGATGCTGATGACGTGGCAGTGGTGGAGGAGTCGGTCGAGAATCGCGGTGGCGAGGACGTCGTCGGTGAAGACGTTGCCCCATTCGCTGAAGGTTTTGTTGCTGGTGAGGATGATGCTGCCGCGTTCGTAGCGGCGACTGATGAGTTGGAACACCATGTTGGCCGCGGGCCTGTCTAGTGGGAGGTAGCCGACCTCGTCGAGGACCAGGACGGCGGGTCGTAGGTAGGTGTGGAGTTTTTTGGCGAATCGGC
>JAFASX010000071.1 GCA_019244295.1 Pseudonocardia sp. | reverse complement strand
GCACCCGCTGCGCGATGTGGACACCGCCTCGGACGCCCAGCTGGTCGCCGTCGCCGCCCCAGATGGCCGCTTCGCCGCCGAAGTCCGCGCCCGCCTGGGCGTTCCGGTGGGTGGGCGGTGCTGAGGCCGGCCACCCCAACAACGTTTGCGCAACCACAAGACCTGGACGACCCGTTCGATATGGGGTTGGCCGGGGTGGACTGTCGGTTGGACCGCGACGGATGTCACCCGATCGCGCTGAACACTCGTCGGTGGCACTCGGCGGCCACGCGCTCAGACCGGTGGCTACTGGATGGCTGCCGCGGCCCAACCGTGGATCTTGGCTGTGGCCCGGGGAGACTGGTCGCGGCGCTGACCGAACGGGGAGTATTGGCCCTGGGGGTGGACAGCTCGCCCCGGGCGATCGAACAGTGCGCGCGGCGCGGTGCCATGGCCCTGCAGCGAGACGTGTTCGACCCGCTGCCCGAGGAGGGTCGCTGGCATCACGCGTTGCTCGCCGACGGCAACATCGGCATCGGCGGCGACCCGGTGGCGCTGCTGCGCCGGGTACGCGAGCTGCTACGTCCGGGCGGGTCGGCGCTCGTGGAGCTATCCAGCGACGAACCAGGGTTATGGCAAGGCTCCGCTCGGTTGGCCGGCCCAGGGGCGCTGTACGGGCAATGGTTCCCCTGGGCGATGGTGGGGGTGAGCGCGATCACTCAAGTGGCCAGCGCCGCCGAGCTGAGCCTGTTGCGCGTGCGCGCTCGGCGACGCCCGTTCGCGGAGCTCGGGCGCGCCTGACTTGATGAGCGGGGCGAGCGGCTACCCCTATTTTGGCTAGACATGACAACGCCTCGGCTGGCTGCGGCGGGCAGCCAGCCGAGGCGAGGAAAGGAGCCGCGCCAGCGTGGGGAGGGGGGACCTACGCCGGCGCGGCAGCTCAGGCCCGATCCGGTGTCTGGCGGACCGAGTTCGGAGGCACAGCTATACGGTACTCGCTTCCGGCCGATTCGACCCGGTGAATTATGGCCTGTTTTTTAAAGATGATCAGTACTCTACTTCGTAGCCAACACGGGTTCCCCATCCAGCACCGCGGACACCGTCCGTCCGTCACTGAGCAACAATCGGACCGTGTCGCCCGGAGCGTGGGCACGGATCGCGGCGACCAGCTCATCACCGCGGGTGACGGGGCGCTCGTCGACCTTGATGATGACATCACCAACCTTCAGACCGGCCCTGGCCGCTGGAGAATCCGGCGTGCGCACCTGGACGAGGCGAGCGCCGGGCTGCTCGAGCAGCGGGCTAAGCCTCGACGATGACCCTACCCCGACCCCGAGCACGGCCTTGGTGGCCTGACCGGTACGGACCAGCTCGTCAGCGACCCGCTTGACCTGGTTGATCGGGATGGAGAAACCCAGGCCGACCGACCCCGACTGCTCGCCAGCACTGCCGCCGATGCTAGCGATCGCGGTGTTGATGCCGATCAATCGACCATCCATGTCGACCAGCGGACCACCTGAGTTCCCCGGGTTGATCGCCGCATCGGTCTGGATAGCGTTAAGCACCTCGCCTGGGTCAGCCGGATCCGAGGGGTTGTCCCGGCCCACCGAAACGGCTCGATCCAGCGCGCTCACGATGCCAGTGGTCACCGTGCCGCCGAGACCCAGCGGTGAGCCGACCGCCACCACCTGTTGGCCCACCCGCACCGGGTCCGAGTTGCCCAGCTCGATCGGCCGGAGCCCGGAAACATTCTGCGCCCGCACCACAGCGACGTCCGAGCTCGGGTCGCGCCCAACGATCCGAGCGGGCGCGATCTTGGCGTCCTGGAACAACACGACGATCTGTCCCGCGCCGCCGGCCGCCGACTCGATCACGTGGTTGTTGGTCAAGATGAGACCGTCGGCGCTGACTATCATGCCGGAACCGGCGCTTGCCTGCTGGCCGGCGCGCACCCGCAGCTGAACCACGGTGGGCAGCACCCGTTGGGCGACCGCCTCGACCGCGGTGGCCGGCGCGCCGGCCGAGTCGAGCCCTGGCAACGGCAGGTCCAGCACGTTGAGCCCACCGGCCGCCATCCGGTACCCGATCATCCCGCCCACGCCACCGCCGAGCACAGCCGCCAAGAGGACCATGACGAGGGCGAGGAACAGCAATCGCCGCCCCGGCATCGGCTGGGGTAGTTGGTCAGGTGGTTGCGCGGCAGCGAACGCGGGCAGCGTGGGTTGATGCCCCGGCTCAGTGGCGTCGGCGCCAGGTGGGTAGCCCCCAGGTGTACCCGGGTATGGATGATAGACGCGAGCTGTCATGGGATACTGACCGGGAACCGTCGGGGTGGCGTTTGGCCCGGTTGGCCCGGTCGCCTGCGCCGCCGGAGAGTAACGCCCGTAGGTGGGCGGCGCCCACGGCGAGCGCGGCGCTTCGTCGCGCCGAACTGGGTCGTCCCCGCCCCCGTCTGCCGACGGTATACTGACCGGCTCGCTCTCCGGCGCCGTAGCGGCGGCCTCAGGCGCGGTCGTGGACGTCGAGCCCGAGGCTTCCGCTATCGGAGCCGCAGGTTCACCCTCGGCGCTCGCCGGCTGGTCATGCTCGGTCGCATCAGCGCGCCCTGGCACTTCGTCGTGACCCATACCCTCACCGTATTTTTCGCCGAAACATAGCAAAGCCCCAGCGTAGAACCTCACCCTGTCAACCTGTTCTTGGCCCCGGGGCCAAGAACAGCCTCATCGATCGTCGCCTGGCCTTATCCGTGCTAGTCGGGATGGCTCCGCCGCCACGCTGGTGTCCAGATCGTGCCCACGACCAGGACCAGGCCAAAGTGCTGTCATGACGGCGACCTGGTCTTACGACGCTAACCGGCAAACCCCGGTAACCGCACTATGAGCAGCGCGCCACCGCCGACGGCACGGGTGGCGCGGACCGCGCCACCGTGCCGCTCGGCAACCTGCTTGACAATCGCCAGCCCCAGCCCCGAACCTGGTCGCCCCCGGTCCTCGGTGGCCCGATAGAACCGGTCAAATATCCTGGGCAGGTCCTCCTCGGCAATTCCTGGACCCTGGTCAGCGACCTCCAGGGTGGCCCAACCGTCGGCGGTTGGGCGAATGGTGATCTGGACCAGCCCGTCCGGCGGGCTCCATTTCACGGCGTTGTCCAGCAGGTTGAGCACCGCCCGCTCTAATGCGGTGGCGTCCCCGAGCAGCGTCCATGGCCGCGGCTGGGTCTCGAACCGCACCTCGCCGGAGCGCCGACGGGCTCGTTGCAGCGCTCGTTCCACCACGTCGACCAGCTCGACCGGCTCATGCTCCGCGTGCGGCGCATCGTCGCGCGCCAGCTCCACCAAGTCACCGACCAAGGTGGACAGCTCTTCGACCTGGCCCCGGACGTCGTCGAAGATCTCCTTGCGGTCAACGTCAGACAGAGCCGCGGCGCCCGGGGTACCGCTGCGTTCCGAAGCGGCCAACAACAGCTCGACGTTGGTCCGCAGCGACGTCAACGGGGTGCGCAACTCGTGCCCGGCGTCGGCGACCAGCCGGCGTTGTTGTTCTCGCGCGGCGGCCACCGCGCCCAGCATCAGGTTGAAACTGTGGGTCAACCGAGCCAGCTCGTCGCTGCCGCTGACCGGGATAGGCCGCAGATCTCCGGTGCTGGCCACCCGCTCGGTGGCCGCGGTCAGCCGCTGCACCGGACGCAGCCCGGCACCGGCCACGGTGGCGCCGGCCAGTCCGGCCAGCACCACGCCGGACCCGCCGACCAGCGCTAACACCACACCAAGCCGAGCCAGCGTGCGCCACGTCCGGTCCATCGGCTGAGCCAGCACGAGCGCCAAGCCACTGGTCCCGACAGGCGCGGCGAGCACTCGTTGATCACGTACGGTGCGCAGCGAGCTGGGTCGATGACCAGCGGCTACCTGTCGTTCCTCGACTCCGACCGGCGGGGGCAAGCCCGCGAAGACGCCTT
This sequence comes from Pseudonocardia sp., assembly GCA_019244295.1. Taxonomy (GTDB): domain Bacteria; phylum Actinomycetota; class Actinomycetes; order Mycobacteriales; family Pseudonocardiaceae; genus Pseudonocardia. The sequence continues at coordinate 10,491 of JAFASX010000071.1, read as the reverse complement.
CGCCTTGTTCGTTGATCACCCCGACCCGGATGTCCGAGCCGTACAGCGCGGCCTTGGGCAGATTGATCCGGCTGGTCACCAAGCCGCTGGACACCACAGTGTCGGCGCGCTGGCGCAGTTCGTCATCCAGCGAGGACAACAACGAGTTGCGCACCAGATAAAACGCGGCGGCCGAGACCACCGCCGCCGCGAGACCGACCATGACCGCGGCCAGCAACGCCACCCGCATCCGCAGCGTGATCCGTGTCGACGCGTGGAATCGCCAATCCGTCAGCACGCGCATCGAAGTGGCGCTTCGCTTGCCGGCCGGCTCACGGTGGGCTCTCCCGCAGCACGTAGCCGACGCCACGAACAGTGTGGATCAGTCTCGGCTCGCCGCCTTCCTCGGTCTTGCGCCGCAGGTAGCCGATATAGACCTCGAGCGCGTTGCCGGTGGTCGGGAAGTCGTAACCCCACACCTCCTCCAGGATGCGGCTTCGGGTGAGTACCCGCCTCGGGTTAGCCAGCAGCAGCTCGAGCAGGGCGAACTCGGTGCGGGTCAGGCTGATCGGGCGTTTCCCCCGCCGAACCTCCCTGGTTTCGGGATCGAGCGTCAGGTCGGCGAAAGCCAGCACGTCGGCATGCCGCTCGGTGCCGGTCGCCGGCCCCCGGCGGCGAAGCAGCGCGCGCAACCGAGCCAACAACTCCTCCAGCGCGAACGGCTTGGGCAAGTAGTCGTCCGCGCCCGCGTCCAGTCCGGCCACCCGATCGGACACCGCGTCACGTGCGGTGAGCACCAGAATAGGCAGATCATCGCCGGTTCCCCGGAGCCGCCGACACACTTCCAGCCCGTCCAGCCGGGGCATCATCACGTCCAGCACCATTGCGTCCGGTCGCGATGAAGTGATCGCTGTGAGCGCTGCCTGCCCGTCCGTCGCAAGATCTACTTGATAGCCGTTGAAGGCCAGCGAACGACGCAATGAATCCCGGACGGCCCGGTCATCGTCGACCACGAGGATGCGCATGGCGTCAGTGTGGCGGTGACGGCTAAGAACGGCCTGAGGACACAGTCTGAGAGCACCGCCATCCACCTGAACCCAATGCGCGCCCAAACGAGATAGCGTCCGTGCTGCCAGAACAAGCGTTACGGGGGATGCTGGGGGTCAACGGCTCGATTACTGATCGAGAGGGGATGCGGTGCGCGACACCAGGGCGCTTCGACGGATCATGACGATCGCCGTGGCCGCGTCTGTTGCCGTGTCGGTCATGGTAGCGGGGTACGCGACGGCGGAACCACGCGGCCCATGGCTCGGCGTGTCCCAGCTCAAAGTGCCTCAGCAGGCACCCGCGCCGCTGCTGCATTCGTCCATCCCGACCGGCTCGGAAGCGGTTACCATAGCCCAGCCGCTGGTCATCACGGCCGCCGCCGGCACATTGAGCACCGTGACGGTCACCGACGCCGACGGCCAGCCGTTGGGCGGAACGCTCAGCGCGGACCGCACCCGCTGGATCTCCCAGCCGCTGGCCTACGACACCCGCTACACCGCCACGGCCACCGGGACGGGCGTTGGCGGCCGCCCGGCCGCGCCGCTGACCAGCACCTTCCACACCGTCAAACCGGCAAGCCTGCTGGAGGTCGACGCGTTCCGCCCCAGCCAGGGGCAGGTGGTCGGCGTCGCCATGCCGATCTCCATCTACTTCAACCAGCCGGTGACCGACAAAGCCGCCGTCGAGCGGCAACTCACCGTCACCCCCAGCGTGCCCACCGAGGGCTCGTTTCACTGGGTGGGAGACAACCAGGTCAACTGGCGGCCCAAGGAGTTCTGGACAGCGGGCACCACGGTGACGGTCAGCTCCACACTGCGCGGGGTGGACGCCGGCAGCGAGACGTTCGGGGCGGAAGACGATGTATTGCGGTTCACGATCGGACACAGCCACGAGGCGGTGGGGGACACCGCCAAACACGTCCTGATGCTGTACTCCGACGGCCAGTTGGTGCGCACCATGCCGGCCTCGTTCGGTAGCCCGCGGTACCCGACCGAGGCCGGCATGCACGTAGCGTTCGAGAAGCACCTCACCGAGCGGATGCGCTCGGACAGCTGGGGCGGGCCCAAACGGGGTGAGCCCGGGTTCTACGACGAGGTGCTGCCGCTGGCTGTGCGTATCTCGGCGAACGGCGAGTACATCCATGTCAACGGCGCGACTGTGGCGCAGCAGGGGCGCGTCAACGTCTCGCACGGCTGTGTGAACCTCTCCCCGGCCAACGGCCGGCTGTTCTACGACTGGGTGCAGGTCGGCGATCCGGTGGACATCGTCAACAGCACCCGACCGCTGACCACCGGCGAGGGCGACATTTCTGACTGGCTGATCCCGTGGAGCGACTACCGCGCCGGCTCGGCGCTGCCCCTGCCACCGTTGCTCGGCCTGGCGCCCCAGTACCACTGACGCGGCGGCTTGGTTCTCGGCAGATGTAAAGCAGATAGCTCGGCGGATGTAAAGCAAACGGTACGGCAGACATAAAACCGAGCAGTAGGCTGGCGCGGTGCGCGCAGCTGGCGACTACCTTCCGCGACGGGGCCTCGCACCCAGAACCGAAGCTCCTGGCCGACGATCAGCTGAGCTGCCGGGAAGCGCACCACCGGGCCAAGATCCCGACCACCCTCGTTGGCGCTACGTCCACTGCCGTCCTAAGCCCACAGCCTGGTGAGGGCCCGAGCCGGCCGTGCGGTCGTTTCCGCAACACCTTGGCCAACCAACCGGCCTTCGTGACCGCACAACCGGCCGGTTCGTGGGGCGGCCGGCTAGGGTTCACGCATGCACCAGCCGGCCACCGGCACTCACCGGCTATCGCAAATACCGTTTCCGTCTCTGGGCCTGGGCCGCGCTCTTGGCCACCACACAGTCCTCGTACCGGGTGGGGCGTACGGTTCCGCAGCCGTCGCAGTCACCGTTGGGGCGAGCCACGTGCGTGGCCTGGATGCGCTCGATCATCTCGGGGTGCCCAGCGAGAAGGTCGACCAGCGGCTCGTCGTTCATCGCGCGCCCGCTACCCGACGTGGCTGCCACCACGTCAGCAAGCGCGCTTCGTACCACCTGGCCCAGCCTCGCCAGCTCAGCTGCCCGTCAGCACTCACATCACACATTGTGCTCGCGCACCAACGCGGCGTGAAGAACACGTTGCGGGGAATCAAATCGAAGAGAGAGTTCTCGGGATTACCCCGTGTGATCTCCTGGCTCGTGATCGCCTACTTCACACACTGTCGACGGGATCCTGGAGGACAACGCGGGACGGGTAGTCGGGATCGAGGTCAAAGCGGCCGAGACGGCACGGGCGGAGGACTTCCGAGGGCCGCGGCCGCCGCAACGGCGACTGGGCGATCGCTTCCACGCCGGCTTCGTGCTTTACTGCGGTACCCACCACCTCAGCTTCGGCGCGGCGACCAGCTGGGCCGCCTACCGATCTGCGCGCTGTGGACGGCACAGCCAGCGCGCATTCAGCAATTGTCACGATAGCCTGGGTCGTTCGGGATTGACCCCGCGCGTTGATCGCGCTTGATCAACAGCACACCATAGTGGCCACAGCTTGATCAAAGCACTGGAGTGTGCTGTTGACCATGGACTCGAACCTATGCCTCCGGCGCCGATTCAGCGAGCGCTCAGGCGCGTTTGTGGGTTGATTGTGTTTCGGTACGCGACAAGCTGGCATACTCCCTCGGAGTGGACGAGGTGGTCACCGCCCATTCTCAGCGAGTGCGTCGAGGAACAGAACGGCGCCGTCTGGCTCGGTTGCCAATTCGGTCAGCAACTCGCTGGCTGTCATTTCGGCATCCGGCACGGATTGCATCCGCTTAGCCAGCGCCGTCGCCGCCGTTTCGGCTTGGGCTATCAAGGCGGAATCTGCTTCCTCCGACGCCGAGACATCCACCGAGCTACCCGCGGATTCTCCTTGCCCGACCTTCCCACCGCTACGCAGCTGCCGAATAGCCACGACGGCGACATCAAACCAAACTAGGGTGTCATCAAGTATCGCCAGGACGGCGATTACCTGCCCGGGGTCCTCCCTCGTACTGCGGAGTCGTTGCCTTAGAGAGAAGCGGCGATGACGGATACACAGCGGAGGTTTGATCAGGAGTTTCGGGAGGGCGCGGTGCGGATTGTCCGGGAGACGGGTAAGCCGATCGCGCGGGTGACTCGGGAGTTGGGTATCAACTAGGGCACCTTGAGTAACCAGGTGGGTCGGGACCGACGCTCGTGAGGGCGGCAATGGGGCGTTGGGCGGGATTGAGCGCGCGGAGCTGGCCCGATTGCGTAAGGAGAATGCTGAGCTGGCGATGGAGTGTAATGTTCTCAAGCACTCGGTCGCCCTCTGAGTGAAGGAAGCGATGGGCGGTGAGCCTGGCCGCTTTGCTTGAGGCTCAGAGGGCCGAGCACGGCATCCCGCATGTGGTGTCGTGCGGGCGTTGGGGGTGGACCACCCGGGTTTGGTGGAGGCCCTAGCGACCTTGGGCGCTAGACCAGGCCCCAGCGGTGCGGTCCCTCGGGTTGGTCCAGCCAGACCGTGTGTCGTCCGTCGCGAACGGTCAGCCCGAACCGTTGGCGCGCTGGCTGGCCGAGTTCTTGCCATTCACGGTACGCGGTTTCGATGCCATCCCACAGCCGCACTGGGCCGCCTTGCCGCACGGCGTGTTTGCCATTCGCTTCGGTGACGTGGCAAACCCACGAACCGTTCGGTTGGGTCAGCCAGGTTTCAGCCGGGCCGCCGTCGCTGGGTATGAAGCCCAGCCAGTCATACCCGCCGACGATCAACGCCGCGAAGAACTCAAACGGGTCAGCCGGGTTGGTCGCAAGGTTCGCGTGCAACGTCGTTTCCCGTGTGTACCCGTCGTCATCTCCAACTGTGGAAAATACATCATTGGCCTGGTGCTGGTTCGCGCGAATAGGCATGAATCCGCCGAAGTCAGGTAAGAATGACCCTTCGGCCTTGCCATCCTCGAAGACCGTCAGCAACGCGAGCAACCCGGCGCGTCCAGCCAGGTCCAGCGGAACGAGAATCTTTCCGCCCAGCGCGGTTTGTTCGATCCACGCGCCGGGAACACGGGCCATGCCCACCGTCGCGATGATCCTGTCAAACGGCGCGCGGCTCGGGCATCCGCCCGTGCCATCCGTGGTTTCCAAGTGAGGGAAGTAATCGAACGTGGCCAGTCGCTCACGTGCGCGATTCACTATGCTCTTGTCAATGTCGATACTCGTCACGTTTTCAGACCCGAGCCGATGGCACAGAAGGGCTGTGTTATAGCCGGTTCCAGTGCCAATTTCCAACACCCCGTGTCCTTTATGAGTGTCGAGAGCTTGCAGCATCAGGGCCATGAGTGCTGGCGCGCTGCTGGATGATGTGGCAACGCCATTGACACGGCCGGTTCTTGCTAGCGTCACGTTGTCGTCATTGCCGTCAATCTGTGTGATGAGTGCCCGCGCGCTGTAGACGCCTGCCAGCCATTCCGTCCTCGGCCGCTCCACCAGGAGCCATCCCGGTTGGCCGGGCCTCTGCGTGAAGTAGTACGGCACGAAAGCCTCACGCGGTACATCACGGAACGCAGCCTGCCATTCAGGGTCCGATATGGTGCCGCTCCGCGCCAGTTCGTCGAGGAAATTGGCGCGGAGGATTTCAGTGTCCGTCACGTTTCTGGCTTCCGTCCAAAGCGTCGGCAAGGGCGCGGGTAATCGGCATTCCGGTCTCTTCCTCAATCCATGCCCATTGTCCGTTCGAATTGCACTCCAAAAACCACCATTCACCCTCCGGTGTCACTACGAAGTCCAGTGCGGCAAAACGTAGGCCGAGCCCGTTCAGCAGGTTGCTCACCTGCGATCGAACAAGGTTTGGTGTCTTTATGACCTGATATGATAGTGCGTTGTAGTCCGAGCGCCAATCGACGCGCGCCGCTTCAGACTCGCCGTCAATGCGAGCCGCGAAGAAATGGCCGTCCACGACGGTCAGCCTGACCTCGTACTCTTTGGGTACCCATTCCTGGAACAGGTGCATAGTGCGAGCGATGTTGAGATCATCGCACTGTTGCGGCTCCACAACCGTGCTGAACAACTGACGGTAGCCATCGTCGTCGTTCACCCCGGTGCCGCCAAACGGCTTGCACACCGCTCGTCCTACCCGGCTCACGAATTCGTGCGCCATGCCCGGATTGTTGGTCACAAGGGTCCCGGGCACTGGCAAACCACACGCCACGGCCGCGCGCAACTGAACCGGCTTGTATTCGACATACCCGATCTGGTGAGGATGATTAAGCCACGGCTCCAACGACGCCAACAAGCCACCAAAGCCCATTTGTGCTTGAATGGCCGCCCATCGACGTTCGTTTTCCGACATGCCCGGGTGAAACTCAAAATTCGTGGGACGGCGGTAGTAGATTCCCGATACAGCTGATAAGTCGAGGGAACGCAGCGCGGTCCGCAGCTGACCCGTCCAGCGGCCGTCCGTCAACTCCGCGCCAACGGAAAGCTGCTCGGGGAAGTCACTGGCATCACAGCGAAATAACGGAACATCGCGGTTGTTCAGTTCCTCCACCACCTTGTCCGCCGTCGGGTCGAACCGGTGGGTTAGTACAAGCACGGACCGCGCGGCGCTCACGGGTTAGTCCTCCCGCCAATCGGTGTCCGAGTCCGGCCCGTTCTGACCGTCGGCGTTGGTCTGCGTGTTGGTCTGGCCGTCCGTGTGACGGCCCATTTTGATCAGCTCGTCACCGTCTCGGATCAAGCCCACCTGATTCTGCTCGTCATAGACCAGGTCGGCCGGGTTGAGCCGGGCCACCCGGCGCGGCCGAACGGCCAGCGTGAGACCGAACGGCCGGGCGAGTGTGGCTGATTCTGCTGTTGTGTTCACGTGGCCGTAGGCACGACCCAGCGGGAAATGATCCGACGACAGGAACAGACCGGCGCCGGTTCGGCGTTCGTGCAGCTCCACGGGCATAGTGATGATCTACCTCCGATCGGGAAGTGGCGGTCCGATCCTAATCCTCGTAGCTATCCGGGCCTTGCTCCGCGCGTCCGCCAGCCCATCCGCGCCAGGTGGGGTGGTCTCGGCCCCGTCGTCACCATGTCTTGCGCCTGCGGTAGTCGCCGTGGTGTGACCGGTGACCAGCCTTGTCAGAGGTATGGGCGACCAACAAAGCTCATCCGGTCGCCCGTGGGGCCGGTCACCGGCCGTTCCCCGGCGCCGACTTCGAGGACAATCGACGCCAGGGCCGTAACGGCTCCGGCGCGCTACGTGATCCCCACGCAACCCGGTGGGCGGGATGTGGGAAAGGGTGTGGACACCAATCCCACACCCCTGCCCTATGTCGCCTGTTAGTGCAGGTACGTAGCTACGCTGGAAGTCAGGATGGACACACGCTGTCGCAACCCGACGGGAGCGCTCATGGCTCGTCAGCCAGAGGCCGTTACACAGCTTCACCGCGAAGTCGGCGCGGCCCTGGCGGCATATCTCGACGCCTCTCCGTTGACTCAGGGTGACCTGGCGCGCGTGACCAGCTACCACCGATCGTCTATTTCCCATATTCAGGCTGGCCGCCAGTTTCCCGAACGCGATTTCTGGGAAAAGGCAGAAAGGCTCTTGGAGCGAATGGTACGCTGGTAACACACTACGACAATGTGTGTGAACAAGAGGTACGGCTGAAGCGAGCCGAGCTTGAGCGCCGACAATCCGAGCACCGAGCGCGAGCAAAAGAAATCACAAGGAACGGCGCGGAGTTGGGTGGCGATATCTCGCCTTACGACCTGGGCGACGTCCAGCTCTATACGGATTCGGCGCCGATAGATACCGACTACCTGGAAGGCGGTGCGTTTCCCCTCGTAACGTGGAGGCATCGCCTTTAAGGGAGGGGCGGTGTCACAGACACGCAGGAAGTTCGATCAGGACTTCAAGGAGGGCGCGGTGCGGCTGGTTCGGGAGACCGGTAAGCCGATTGCGCAGGTTGCCCGGGAGTTGGGAATCCATGACGGGACGCTGGGCAACTGGGTCAACGCGGAGCGGCGCCGCCGTGAGGGCGGTGGTGGCACGCTGGGTGAGGATGAGCGGGCGGAACTGGTGCGGCTGCGCAAGCAGTGCGCGGAGCTGCGGATGCGGTGTGATTGATGTTCTCAAGCGCGGTGTGGCCCTGTGGGTGCAAGAGGCGATGGGCCGGTAGCCGTGGCCGCGTTCATCGCTGCCCAGAGGGAGGATCACGGTATCCCGCACGCCACTGCGTGTCGGGCGTTGGGCGTGTCGCGGTCGTGGTTTTATAAGTGGAAGGCTGGGGTGGTGCCGCCGCGGGCGGTGCGTCGGGAACGACTGAAAGCCGAGATCAGCCGGCTATTCCGCGGTCATGAGGGCACCTACGGCGCGCCCAGGATCACCCGTGGATCTGCGTGATGTGGGCTGGAGGGTCAGCGAGAACACCGTGGCGGCGTTGCTGCGCGAGCGGGGTCTTGCCGCCCGGTGCGGGAGGGGCCGCAAGGGGCACCACTCGGCCCGGCGGGGGCCGCTGGCGTGTCTCGGATTTGGTGAAACGGGATTTCGCCGCCGAGCGGATCAACCAGAAATGGTATGGCGATGGCACGCAAGATCCCTACCGGTGAGGGCACGCTGTATCTGGCTTCGGTGCTGGATGTGGGCTCCCGGCGGGTGGTGGGGTTCGCCCTGTCCGAGCACCACAACGCCCAGCTGGCCTACGGGGCACTGGCGATGGCGGTGGGGCGTACGCGGCGGCCAGGTACCCGGCGTGATCATGCACACCGACTGTGGCAGCGAGTACACCGCGAACCTCTTCCGCGCCGCCTGTGGGCGCCTACAGATCCGCCAATCGATGGGCCGAGCTGGGTCAGCTCTGGACAACGCGGTGATCGAGGCATGGCACTCCACGCTGACCTTCGAGCTACGCTGCCTGCAGACCTTCGTCACCAAGACGGCCGCCCGGGCTCGGGTACCCGCCTGGATCGACCACTACAACCGGGAGCGCAGACATTCCGCGTGCGGCATGCTCAGCCCCATTGACTACGAACTCGCCCAGGCCCGGCAGGCCGCGTGACCAGCCAGCCCTGGGGGGCAAAGCGAAACAAGCGGAGGCGGCTGCGCCGCCGCTGATCGTGTGGAGCCCGCGAAGGATACGGGGCCGCCCCTCGGGCCTCCAGGGTGCTTTGCATCGCGCTGCGCGCGACGCGCCTACCGGCGCGCCCTTTGACCCCCGAGCCTCTCCCGACCCCTCAGACAGCAAACGCGGGCAGGCCCAAGCCTGCCCCCACCCGGTACGCGGACTCCACAAGATCAGCTACCCGTTCACCATTACTACAACCGACGTCTCCCCGGTTCCAGGGGATTGACAGCGTGACATCACAACCCGGACCCGTGAATGGACACGTCGTGGTGACTATATCCTTCCTCTTGATGACTCCTGGTTTTCTGATTGCCCGTAACCGAACGAGAAAGGCCAGAACGTGGGCGACGAGCAGATGCTGAAGGTAAGTGATTTCGGTCGTGAACTGTACGGGATGTCAGGGGCACCCCGACAGGCGATGATTAATTATGGGAAGATGTTGTTGGCCATCGCAGGCGCCGACGGCACGGTCAGTCCAGCAGAGTACAACTGGCTCATCGAGCATCAGCGCAAGTTCGGCGCCCCTGAAGACGTCATCGCCGAGTACGAGAACTTTGACCATCAGTCAGCCAACTTCGACGAACTGCTGACCGACATTAGAGTTGACGTTGAGACCTGGAATCCCGCACCGCACTTGATCTACCACGCTATCCAGATGTGTGGCGCCGACGGCACCTACGCCGAAGCCGAGCGATCCAAGGTTGTCCGAGCTGCCCGGGCCTTGGGTGTACCTGATGACGTTGTGCTCGCCTTGCATGCCCTCATCGACATGGAAAAGGCCGTCTACGACATGCGGGCCGCTCTTTTCCACGTAGCTGTTCTTGAGTAGGCCGCCCAGGGCGTCGTGCAACGCTTGCTGCGCGCACAGCTCGTAGGCTCAGCGCTCCCGAACATGTCCTCAGCCGCAAGGTAGCGTCCCCGCAGGTCAACGCGGTGGACCTGAGTGGGCACAGTTGCGTTGTGTGGAGCTGGGGCAGGCGAGAGAGCGGGACAAACCGTGGGAGGCAACCCTCAAGCGTGGCTGACCTGCGGGTCGATGCTGGCGGGGTGGGTCGAGGTCAGCACTCCTTCACTTTGACTTCGGCGGATCGTGCTGACGGGTGCCGCGGGTGCTGGAGTTCAAGGAGCTGGATGAGTTCCTGTTGGCCGGGGTGATAGAGCACCCGAGCAATACTTAAAACCTGTGGATGAGCAAGATCAACGGAGGGTCGTACCCTCCCGTTCGTCCTGATGGTTCTTAAGCAAGATCGGCGTGAGGACGCCGGTCGGGAAGGTACGACCGATGGTGAAAGTAGCCGCGGACTCGGCGCCCGCTGAGGAGCGGGGCCGGGCGGTGGTGGATGGCTCGATGGGGCAGCCGTGCGCGGTGATT
>JAFASX010000017.1 GCA_019244295.1 Pseudonocardia sp. | reverse complement strand
CAACCGAGCCCTGATCATCGCGATCGAGCAGGCACTCGCCACCGCCGGGCTTGACCTGCCGGTGTACTTCGGCAACCGCAACTGGCGATCGATGGTGGAGGACACCGTCGCCGCGATGGCCGCCGGCGGCGTGCGCCGCGCGTTGGTGTTCGCCACCTCGGCGTGGGGCGGGTACTCGGGTTGCCGGCAGTACCACGAGGACATCGCCCGGGCTCGGTACGCCGTCGGACCCCGGGCACCGGACCTGATGAAGCTGAGGCACTTCTTCGATCACCCACTGTTCGTCGCGGCGTGCGCTGAGGCGCTGTGTACGGCCCGTGAGCAGGCCGACCCCGCTGCGCGGGTGGTGTTTACGGCGCACTCGGTGCCACTGGCTGCCGACGCCACGGCCGGGCTTGCCGCTCAGGGCGGTCACCGCTACTCCCGGCAGGTCACCACAGCCGCCCAGCTGGTTGCCACGGCGGCTGGCGTAGCCAGCTACGACGTCGTGTGGCAATCCCGATCCGGGCCGCCGCAGGTGCCCTGGCTGGAGCCAGACGTGATCGAGCACCTCGACGCACTGCACGCCCAGGGTGTTCCCGGCGTCGTGGTGGCACCTATCGGCTTTGTCTCTGATCACCTCGAGGTCGTGTGGGACCTCGATCACGAAGCCCGGCAGCGGGCGGCCACGCTCGGGATGGACTTCGTGCGCGCCGCCACCCCTGGCACCAACCCACGCTTCGCCGCGATGGTGGTGGAGCTCATCGCCGAGCAGGCGCGCGGCGCACTTGCTCGGCGATGCTCGCAGGTCCCGGCAGCCGGTCAGGGCGTCAACGGGGTTCCCTGCGCACCGAGTTGTTGTGCCCGGGTGTGGCCGGGCAGCTCCGGTTGAGGGCCGGTTAACGGCCGTTAACGCCGCCCAGCACGTGGGATGAGTGCCCGCACCGCCTCCGCGACCGCTGAGCGCCGGGCTTCCCGAACCGCAGTGAACAGGGGGCGCAGCGCTGCAGAACGGGCCGCCGCCGACGCGGACAACGCACCGCCGAGGCTGTCAGCGTCGGCGGCGCGGAGGATGGCCTCCACCTCGTCGGCCTGCTCAAGTACGCGCAACGTGCGGGCCGGGGTGCCCTCAGGCCACGGCGGCCGGACTCGGCGCTTGAGCGCCTCGGCGATCTCGGCGCGGACGCCGGGGCGACGCCGGGCGACACCGAGTTCCACCAGCGTGGTCGCCGCCTGGCGGACCGCGCCGCGCAGGCCATGCTCGGCATCGGACAGCGCGGGTTCGGGGGCTGGGGGTAACGGACCATCAGCGAACACCGTCCAGCGCAACACGCCCTCGGCGGCCGAGCTAGGCACCACGGCCAGGTCGGCGCCAGGGAACACAGCGGCCTCGCCATGCTCCAGTGCCGTCGCAGCGAGCAGGCCGTCAGCTGGCAGACCGCGTACGTCTCCGGGCACCGGTAACAACAGCTGGCCACCGCTCGCGCCGGTTCGTCGAGCAGCAGCCAGCAGGCCGACCACAGAAGTCGGCGGTTCTCCGGGTGCTGGCAGGTCAAGCCGCCGTGCGGTGGCCTCGTCGACGGCCACGACCTCGTGCAGACCTGCCCAGGTGTGCAGACCGTCGATCACCGCGTCAGGAGCAGCGCAGCCGTGCAGCCAGGCGGAGGTCCACACGGTCAATGTCGCGCTAGGGCATGGCACGAAGTAGAAGACTAGAACACCGCTGGCTCGACCGGCGATCGGATAGCTGCCGGCCGAGCCGGCAATTCGGACAGCGCAGATGTAACCCGCACCTGCGGCGTGGCGAGGCGGGGGGATTGGGTCGTCCGGCTAGCGTGTCCAGTCATGCCTGCCCGGGACCTCCAGAGCAGCCCAGCGGGGCGTAGCGCCGACTACGGGCCGGACGTGTTGCGCCAGCCCCGCCGGCGGCGGGAGGTGCCGCAGTTGCCGGCCGAGGTTGGCCTGGTGGTGGAGGACGCCGCCAGTGGTTTCTGTGGCGCGGTGCTGCGTTGCGAACGCGATTCGGTGGAGCTTCAGGACGCCCGAGGGCGGGTCCGGACGTTCCCGCTTCGGCGCGCGGCGTTTCTGGTTGAGGGCGAGCCGGTCACGCTGGTCCGCCCCACGAAACTGACCACGGCTGGAGCGCCCCGGTCGGCGTCCGGGTCGGTCCGGGTGGCGAGGACACGAGCCCGGATCGCCCGGGCCAGCCGGATCTGGGTGGAGGGCACGCACGACGCTGAGCTCGTGGAACGGGTTTGGGGCCATGATCTGCGGGTGGATGGCGTGGTCGTAGAACCACTCGATGGTGTGGATCACCTGGCTGACCGGATCGCGGAGTTCGACCCCGCCCCAGGCCGGCGGCTCGGTGTGCTGGTTGATCACCTGGTCGCGGGCAGCAAGGAGAGCCGCCTGGTTGCGGCGGTGCGCACGCCGCACGTGCTGGTAACTGGGCACCCCTATGTGGATATCTGGCAGGCGGTGCGGCCTGCGGCGCTGGGCATCCCGGGCTGGCCGGTGGTGCCCCATGGGGTGCCGTGGAAGGACGGGGTGTGCCAGGCGCTGGGCTGGGTAGACCGAAACGGGCTGGCGGACCCAGCACAGGGCTGGTGCCGGGTCCTGGGGGCCGTGGAGGACTTTCGCGATCTTGAATCGGCCCTGTTGGGCGCGGTCGAACAGCTCATCGACTTCGTCACCGCCGGATCGTAGTGCCCCAGTCACGATCACAGCACACTCCGCCCAAAGATCTGCCAAGATAGATGCATGCCCGCTGTCGTGTGGCTTATTGCCGGATTTGCGCTGATCGCTGCCGAGGTCCTGACCGGCGGCTTCGTTTTGATCATGCTCGGGGTAGGGGCGCTGGTCGCCGCGGGGTTCGCGGCGTTGGGCGCCGGGATACCGTGGGAGATCGCCGCCTTTGCCGCCACCTCGCTGGCACTGACTACCCTGGCCCGCCCGGTGCTCAAGCGCCGGCTGCACACCGCCCACGTGCCGACTAACGTTGACGCGTTGGTCGGCGATAAAGCGATCGTGGTCCATACCGTCGACGCGCACGGTGGCAAGATCAAGCTACGCGGGGAGCTGTGGTCTGCGCGTGCGTTCGACGAAACCGAGGTACTGGAGCCTGGCCGAGCCGTTACGGTGATGAACATCTCCGGTGCCACCGCCGTCGTTTTGGGGGAGCCCTGATGAGTGTTGCCCTGGCCGTGGTCTTGGCGGTCATCTTGCTGGCGATCGTCGTCACAGTGATCAGAGCTGTGGTGGTGATCGAGCAAGCTACCGCTGCGGTCGTCGAGCGTCTCGGCCGTTACCGCACGACGTTTAGTCCAGGCCTGAACTTTCTGGTGCCCTTCGTCGACTCGATCCGGGACCGGATCGACCTGCGGGAGCAGGTGGTCTCCTTCGATCCGCAGCCGGTCATCACCAAAGATAACCTCACCGTGTCCATCGACACTGTGGTGTATTTCCAGGTCACCAACCCGAAGGATGCGGTGTATGAGATCGCCAACCGCATCGCCGCGGTGGAGCAGTTGACCATTACCACGTTACGTAACGTCGTGGGCGGGATGAGCCTGGAGGACACCTTGACCTCCCGGGACTTCATTAACGGTCAGCTCTCGGGAGTGCTCGACGAGGCGACCGGGCGGTGGGGAATCCGGGTCGGTCGGGTCGAGCTCAAAGCGATCGATCCGCCGCCATCCATCCAGGATTCGATGGAAAAGCAGATGCGCGCGGATCGGGAGAAGCGGGCCACCATCCTCACCGCCGAAGGTCAGCGCGAATCGGCGATCAAGACCGCGGAAGGCCAGAAGCAGGCGGCGATCCTCTCCGCTGAGGGCGCCAAGCAGGCCGCGATCCTCACCGCAGAAGCTGAGCGGCAGTCTCGTATCCTGCGCGCCCAGGGCGAACGGGCCGCGCGGTATCTGCAGGCGCAAGGCCAGGCCAAGGCGATTGAGAAGGTGTTCGCCGCGATCAAGGCCGGCCAGCCGACCCCCGAGTTACTGGCCTACCAGTACCTGCAGACGCTGCCGCAGATGGCACAAGGCGACGCCAACAAGGTCTGGATCGTCCCCAGCGACTTCAACAAGGCCCTCGAAGGATTCACCAAGATGCTTGGTGCGCCCGGGGAGGATGGGGTGTTCCGGTACGAGCCAAGCCACGAGCACGTTGCCGCCAGCCGGCCCGAGGAGGACGACGAGTCCGTCGCCGGGTGGTTTGACACCTCTAGCGACCCCCATATCGCGGCCTTGGTTCGGGCCGCCGAGGAGGTGGCCCGCAAGGAAGTGTCCGGCCCAGGGGTGGGCACCCCGTCGCTGGGGTCCCCGGTACCGCCGACCTTCAGCGGACAGCCCGGTGTTGCCCACCCCGTGCCACCTGCACAGACGCCCCCGGGCGAACCACCGCAGGCGGCGGGCCCGGAGGACCCAACCCAGCAGCCAGCGCAAGGCCGCGAAACGTCTCCCTAACTAACGGCCCCGCCCAACACGGTCTCAGGTCGCGAGGGCTACGTACTTGGTCTCCAAGAACTCCTCGATACCCAGGCCGCCACCCTCCCGGCCTAACCCCGAGTGTTTGATGCCGCCGAAGGGCGCCGCCGGGTTGGAGACCAGGCCCTGGTTCAGCCCTACCATGCCGGCCTCGAGCCGCTCACAGACCCGCAGGGCGCGGTTCAGGTCACGGGTGTAGACGTAGCTGACTAGCCCGAAGGGGGTGTCGTTGACTGCCGTCAGCACCTGCTGCTCGTCGGTGAATGCGGTGATCGGCGCGACCGGTCCGAAGATCTCGGTGCTGGTCAGTTCGGCATCCGGTGGCACGTCGACGAGCACGGTCGGGCGGTAGAAGTATCCCGGACCGTCTACCGGCTCGCCACCGACGAGCACCTGGGCGCCGCGGGCAACCGCGTCTTCGACCAGGCGCTGCACTTTGTCTCGTGCCTGGGCCTCGATCAGTGGGCCGACCTGCACGCCCTCCTCGCTGCCGCGGCCGATGCGCAACGAGCCCATCTGGTCGGCCAGCTGGCGAGAGAATTCCTCGACGACGTCGGCGTGCACGTAAAAGCGGTTGGCTGCGGTGCACGCCTCGCCGATGTTGCGCATCTTGGCGATCATCGCTCCCTGAACTGCGGCATCGAGATCGGCGTCAGCGAAGACCAGAAACGGTGCGTTGCCGCCAAGCTCCATGGAGGTTCGCATGATCTGCTCGGCGCACTGCTCCAACAGCAGGCGGCCTACCTCCGTGGAGCCGGTGAAAGACAGCTTGCGGGCCCGACCATCCCGGATCAGCGGCTCCATCAGCCGGCCCGCGCTGGAGCTGGGCACGACGTTGAGCACCCCGTCAGGCAGCCCGCACTCGCGCAGGATGTCCGCTATCGCCAGCATCGACAGCGGGGTCAGGCTGGCTGGCTTCAGCACCATCGTGCAGCCCGCCGCCACCGCCGGACCGATCTTGCGGGTGCCCATCGCGGCGGGGAAGTTCCAGGGAGTGATCAGTAGCGACGGCCCGACCGGCTGGCGCATCACGAGGACTCGGCCCGAGCCATGGGGCGCGATGGCAAAGCCGCCGTCGATCCGTACCGCCTCCTCGGCGAACCACCGGAAGAACTCGGCGGCGTAGGCGATCTCGCTGCGAGATTCGGCCACTGGCTTGCCCATCTCCAATGTCATCAGCAGAGCGAGATCATCTTGGCGCTGCATCATCAGCTCGTAGGCGCGGCGCAGGATGTCACTACGTTCTCGGGGTGGGTACTGGGCCCACTTGGCCTGTGCGGCGACCGCAGCGTCCAGCGCGGTCATCCCGTCCTCTGCTGTGGCGTCGGCAACCGCGCGCAGCACCTTGCCCGTGGACGGGTCTTCGACATCAAAGACCTTCCCGCTACTGCCAGGTCGCCATTGACCGTTGATGAACAGTTCGGTGGGGGTAGCGTTGAGGACTGCGCGCTCCCGGTCGCTGGAGCTCATCGCCCGGCTTATCACGGGGCTCATGACGATGTGACCTCATCCCTAGGTGCTTGAGGCAGGCACGACACCCACAGTACCGGCCAGATAATGGCGAAACAGGGCCGACGAGAGCACACTAGGGAACCGGGCTGTGGGCGGGTTTGATGTTGGCGTTGAGATGGAAGATGTTGCCCGGGTCGTACGTGGCTTTGATTCGAGCCAGCCGTTCGTACTTGGCGGGGCCGTAAGACGCCCGCACTCGATCGTCGTCGTTGTCGGTCATGGAGTTCACGTAACCACCGGAGTCTTCGGCGAACGGCAGCAGGGCGCTCCACAACGACCGGACCCAGGCCCGATCGGCGCTCAGTATCTCGGGGGTGGCACCAATGCCAGCCATGTTGATGACGTAGCGCGGCGCCCGCCGGCCGCCGAAGGCCGTCTCGTCATCGCCGACCGCGCTGTACGCTCCGTCCAGGCGGAAAACCAGGCAGAAGCTCATCGGCGAACGCTTAGCGGGCATGTGATCCACGATCACTGAGATCACATCGTCGGTGAGCTCGTCGAGGTAGATCACTTCTTGGTAGCCCAGGAGCCCCCAGGGAGCCGTCTCGTCAAGGGTCCGCTGTAACGCGACAAACGGGATTGGGGTGACGAGTTCGAACAGCGGAGGCAACGCCTCACGGATTGGCGCGACGAGCCGGGCGTGTTCCGCTGCGGAGGAGAACCCGACCACGATGAGCAGATAGCCGGAAGTGAAGTGGTACTGCGGGGGTACAAATGGTGCGGGCGGGGCGTTAAGCCCGATCGCGATCTGGGCGCCGGCCTCGGCGGGTAGGTGGGGCACAACATCGCGGGCCAGCCGCAGCACCTGTTCGCCATGGTCCATCCCCCAGAAAAATAACCCCAAGTGCACCTCTGGCCCCACCGGATGCAGCTGAAACTCAAACGTCGTCACGACGCCAAAGTTGCCACCCCCGCCGCGGACCGCCCAGAACAGATCAGCATGCTCCTCCGGCGAGGCATGCACGTAGCGGCCGTCAGCGAGCACCATATCGACCGAGACCAGGTTGTCGATGGTCAATCCCGCTTTGTGGGTCAGCCATCCGATGCCGCCACCGAGTGTTAGGCCACCGATGCCGGTGTGGCTGATCACTCCAGTTGGCACCGCCAAGCCGTGTACCTGGGTCGCCGCGTCGACCTCCGCCACGGTGGTACCACCGCCTACCTGGGCCAGCCGCGCACCAGCGGAGACCGAGACATGGCGCATGGCGCTGAGATCGATCATCAGTCCGTCGTCACAGACGCCAGCTCCGGAGAACGCGTGGCCCCCGCCACGCACCGAGATCTCCAAATCTTGTTCCCGGGCGAAGGTGAGCGCCGCCGCGACGTCGGCTGGTGATACGCAGCGGGCGATCGCTACTGGGCGGCGATCGACGTCGTTGTTCCACTGGATGCGTACGGTGTCATAGTCGGCGTCTTCCGGTGTGATCACCTTGCCAGCCAGCACCATACGGAGTGCTTCCAGATGATGAGACGAGATGTGCATCATGAAACAACTCCCAGGCCTCGGGTGAGCACCTGGCACGCGCCGGTGCACCATCAGTTAGTTCGAACACGGCTGGTGCAGACAACAGTCACGTATTAACGATCACTGCATGCTGCTATTCCCGGAAATCCAACGATGACGGGAGGGGTGGCCGCGTCCGAAACCACCCCTCCCTAGCCGACGGCACCGCATGCAGTCATCCAGCGGTACCGTCGCGACTCGTCAGCGGTACAGGGACCCGCCCGCGCCGCCGTTGGCGCTGCCGCCCGCACCGCCGAAGCCGTCACCGGCGCTGTTGAGCTGGTCACCGAACGCGTCGATGTTCAAGACGTTTAGACCGAGGCCGGCCCGGCCGAGACCGCCTTTGCCGCCCTCGCCGCCGTTGCCGCCCCGTCCGCCGCCACCAGCGCTGAACAGTGACAGCACGGTACGGGCTGGCAGCAGCTCAACATGCTGCCCGTCAAGCTCCACGAAGCTCAGTGCGTCTGACATCAAATCCTCCTACTAGGGAAAGTGGCCCCGGTGGTATCCGGGGTAAAACGCCGGATCGGTGGCATTGCCGATTCGACTTCCTATACCTTGCCCAGATGTACCGCCACGGGCAATCAGTAGCCGCACGTAAGTCCGCTGGGTCGGCTACGTAGCGGGGAGTTGTTTTTCGAATACGTAGCCGACGGCGACATCGACGTAGCTCCCGGACCCGGGGTACCTACAGCGAACGTGGCGAGGCCGGGTTTGCTCGATGGATCCAGGCAGCCGTGTCCCACAAACCTGGGAAGTGCCAACTCCAGATTAGAATTCGGCACACCATTATCTCCACGCCACCTACCAAGATCGTGCATGACGATCGTATGCGGCCGGCGGCAACTGCGGCGGCCCGGCGCGGTGGTTACCTGTGTGGAGAACCATGACGGCCGGGGCAAGGGTAGGTGCGATATGGCGCAGGCCACGAAGAGCACGAAGGAGTTCGGCGACAAGGGCTTCCTGCGGCGGCTGACGCTGGCCACGGCGTGGGGTGAGGGCCTCGACGGGTTCGACCTTGGGGTGCTCAGCGTGGTGCTGGTGCCGCTGTCGAAGGAGCTCGGGATCTCGCCGGTGTGGGCTGGCCTGATCGGGGCGTCGTCGCTGATCGGCATCTTCTTCGGCGCGCCGATCGGCGGTTTCCTCACCGACCGGTTCGGCCGCAAGCAGCTGTTCCTGATCGACATCTGCCTGTTCGTCGTCTTCGGCGTGCTGCAGGCGTTCCTCACCGAGGGGTGGCAGCTGTTTGTCGTGCGGCTGCTGCTGGGTACCGCCATCGGGGCCGAGTACTCCATCGGCTCGTCGATGCTCTCGGAGTTCGCGCCGGCGCACAGGCGTGGCCGCCGGGTGTCCTACATGCTGGTTTTCTGGTACGGCGGCTATCTGGCCTCTGTGGCCGCCGCCTACGCTCTGCTGGACAGCTTGGGCTGGGGCTGGCGCGCGACGCTGGCCACCAGCGCGATCCCGGCGTTGGTCGTGCTGGGGCTACGCATCGGGCTGCCGGAATCACCACGCTGGTTGATGCTGCACGGGCGCACCGAGGAAGCCCGCGCGATCATCGACCGCTACCTGGGCGGCGAGGAGCACATGGCTGAGGCCAACTACGACTTGGACACCAAGACTGAAGCCGGCTGGCGGCAGCTGTTCGACCGGCGCATGCGCTCCCGGACGTTCTTCGTCAGCACTTTCTACATCTGCGTGGTGACGCCGTATTTCGCGATTTTCACGTTCGCCCCTAAAGTATTCGGGTCGCTGAAGCTGAACGAGATGGCCGGAACGATCTTCGCTAACGGCGTCGCGTTCATCGGGGCGATTGCCGGCATGCTGACGATCGAGCTCGTCGGTCGCCGCAAACAGCTGATCGGCCCGTTCTGGGTTATGGCCGCGGCGTTGCTGGTGATCGGGTTATGGGCCGACGCTCCGCCAACCGTGCTGGTCAGTGCATTCGCGGTCTTCGCGTTCTTCAACGCCGTAATCGGCAACCTCACCGCTGTGTATCCGGTCGAGGTGTTCCCAACCGACGTACGGGCCACCGGGGTAGGCATCGCCAACGCGTTCAGCCGGATCGGGGCCGCAGCGGGTACCTTCCTGCTCCCGGTCGGGATCGAGGCCATCGGTCTGCCGTGGTGCTTGGTAATCGGGGCGGCGATGTGCGTGATTGGTGCCGTGGTGTCTCAACTGCTCGCCCCGGAGACCACCGGCATATCCCTAAGCCACACCGGTACGGTTGCCCCGCTCTCACCAAGAGTCGTTCCCGCTTGAGGTTGGGTTAAGCTCACGACGCTACACCTGGCCACCCCGTTTCGCCGGGACGCGGCCCTCGCGTTAGGTTTGCTGGCCATGGACTACGAGGGCGCCGTCGCCACCTTCTTCACGACCCCGCCCGAGGGCACCACCTTCCCGGCGGTGGTCGCCAATGGCAGCCCCGCCCGGCGGCTTCGTGATGCGCTGGAGCCGCTGGCCATGCACGCCATCTGGGCCCGGCCAGTCTATGACGCACTGGCCAGGTACGGCCTGGACTTCTTCAGCGGGTATGTCTACGGCCGTGGCGCGGCCCTCGGAGATGTGCCATCAGCACTGGTGACATCAACGTTCGCGGTCTTTCCCCCGGCCATGATCGACCAGCTGTGGCGGCGGGCT
This sequence comes from Pseudonocardia sp., assembly GCA_019244295.1. Classification (GTDB taxonomy): domain Bacteria; phylum Actinomycetota; class Actinomycetes; order Mycobacteriales; family Pseudonocardiaceae; genus Pseudonocardia. The sequence goes on along the minus strand of JAFASX010000017.1, from coordinate 32,989 downwards.
CGTGCGAAAGTCGGCCGCGACAAGCTCATCGCCACCCGCGACGCGGCCACGGCGGCAAGCCTGCGGATCGTGCTCGGCGACGTCGTGAGCGACACTGAGGCGCTGCAGGCCGCTGAGGCCCTAGAGGTCGCCATCGACGTTGCGGACGGCACCGGGCGGCCGCTGTTCTCCGCGCTGCGCGCTGGGCCGAAGCTCACTGATCCGTTCGGCCGACTGTGGCGCGCGGCCGACCTGGTCCGGGAGCACCGAGGCGGCTCACACATCGCCGCCTGCGTAGCGGCCGGGCTTGGTCCGTGCGAAATGAACATCCTCACCGAGTTGTGGTTGGGCTACCCCATGGGCGAGTACAGCAACACCCGTGGCTGGCCCCGCCAGCACGTCGAAGCCTCGATCGCCAAGCTCACCGTGGCCGAGTTCATCACCGACTGGAAGATTACAGACCAGGGCCGACGGTTCCGCACGACCATCGAAGAGCGGACCGATGCCGGTCAGCGCAGCTTGGTCGAAGCGCTAGGTGACGAGCTGGAGCCACTGGCCAAGCAGGTAGCGCTATGGTCGGATCGGTGCATTCGGGCCGGCACATTCCCAGCCGACCCGCGCAAGCGCGCCGCCGGCTGAGCCGCGGCCGTCGCGTGTGGCTACGCGGTTAAAGTAGCGCAGACCTCGATCAGCTGTTGGCACCGCGAGCACAGACCGGCCACTGATCGATGCACTCACTGTCGGCGAATACGTTCAACTCGTCGACGAGATTGACCGCCGCGCAGACGTGGTTGGGAACGACCCGTAGCACTGACCCCAGCTCAGGCAACGCAACCGAATCGGGGAACTCGACCGTCGCGTGGTGCTCAGACAAAGCAATGACGCGAGCCTCCAGATAATCGGCCAACCGACCGAATCCCGTTGTCCAATCCGGGCGGTCCGCGCCGAGGATCTTGCTTCCGGCGTCGAGCACGATGTGGTTACGGCGCCGGCTGACCACCGTCGCCAATGCGGTCAGCGCCAGGTCCGAGTACTCGCACCGGCCAAGTTCAAGTTGTTGGGCATCTCCGAACACATAGACTCCCGGACGAATCTCAGTCAGCGCCGAGTTGTCGGAAAGAGTCGCGGTGGGGCTAGATCCACCCGAGCGGACGTCGCACCGCTGACCGGTCGCATCGAATGAAGCGGCGGCCAACCGCAGCGCCAAGGACTCGTCGCGGGCTGCCTGGTCCGCCGCTCCCGGACGGTAACCGTGGCCGGGAAACGTGAACACGCCTTGGACCGATAACCCGGCGCGCTGTGCCGCAGCCGCGATCTCGCCGGCCTGCCCTGGTGCGCACCCCGTCCGGTGATGGCCGCTGTCGATCTCGACAAGCACCTCGACGGCACCGCGCGAAGCTCCAAGCCGCCGAGCGAGGGCTTCAACGCCCTCATGGGAATCCGCCCCGATCTGGATACGTGCCCGCTCGGCCAAGGCCAGCAGCCGCCGTGCGCGAGCGGAGTCGACCCAGATCGGGTACGCGATGAATACGTCGGTAAAGCCCGCGTCCACGAAAACCTCGGCTTCGCCGATAGTGGCTACACAGATTCCCACGGCGCCGGCCGCGAGCTGCCGATGCGCGATTTGCGGGCACTTATGCGTCTTGACATGCGGACGCAACGTCAAACCGGCACCCGCGGCGAAGTTCGCCAGCCGGCTGATGTTGCGGTCTAGGACGTCACGGTCAACAGCTAGACATGGTGTGGGAGGAAGCGGCGCCCTCCGACTGTGCGCAAGCGAGCCTGTGCCATTCGAGCGAGCCTGTGCCATTCGAGCGAGTCCGTGTCATTCGGCTGGGCGGTGATGTCGGACATGTAATGCTCCTTCGCGGAGGGCCAATCCGGCGACGGCACCGATCACGATGACGGCCGGCGGGCGCACCTGCTCACCGACGACCGTGTCCGCCACCTTGACCAACGTGCTGCGCAGGGTTCGCTGGCCACGCAGGCTGGCCTCTTGGATCACGGCCACCGGTGTGTCCGCCGGGCGTCCGTGTTCGATCAGCACGTCGGCGAAAGCGCCGATCCGCTGCACCGCCATCAGCAACACCAGGCTGCCCCGCAGCCGGCCTAAGGCCGGCCAGTCGATCAGAGAACTGGGGTCGTCCGGGGCGGCGTGCCCGGACACCACCACGATCTCGTGCGCCAGCCCGCGGTGGCTGACCGGCACATCCGCCAGAGCCGGCGCGGCGAACGCGCTGGTCACCCCAGGCACAACAGTGACAGGGACGCCAGCCTCGACGCACGCCATGAGCTCTTCGAAACCTCGACCGAAAACGAAAGGGTCTCCGCCCTTGAGCCGGACCACGAACTTGCCAGCCTTCGCGGCATTCACCAAAGCGGCGTTGATGTGGTCCTGGTCCATCGCCCGGCCGTACGGGATCTTGGCCGCATCAATGACCTCGACGTGCGAGGGCAACTCCTCCAGCAGCCGCTGCGGGGCCAGTCGATCCGTGATCACTAAGTCGGCCCGGGACAACAACCGCCGACCTCGCACCGTGATCAGGCCCGGATCACCCGGGCCACCGCCGACCAGCGCCACCCCTGGGGCAGCCGGTGCCGCCGAGTCGTCGATCACGCCCTCATACAGCGCCTCGATCAGCGCCGTGCGCACGGCCGCCGAGCGCCGAGGCTCCCCACCCGAGAGCACCCCGATGGTCAGACCCTCGTGCTCACCCACCGCCGGGGTGACTGCCGAACCCAGGTCACCGTCGTCGGCGCGCACACAGAACAGCCGCCGGCGCTCGGCCTCGGCCACCACCTGGGCGTTCACCACTGGGTCATTGGTGGCCGCCAGCGCATACCAGGCGTTGTCCAGGTCGCCCTCGGCGTAACGGCGGCGCTGCCAGTTCAGCTGGTCGACGACGGCCATGGCCTCCACAGCGGCGGTAACCTCCGGCGAGATCAGCCGCACCCGCGCGCCGGCGGCGAGCAGCCGGGGAATCCGGCGTTGCGCGACGGAACCGCCGCCAACCACGACGACGGTTCGGCCGACCAGGTTCAGGCCGGCTAGGTAGTGCTGGTCAGCCATCGGCGTACCCCCACCGAAGCTGGATGGTTGTCCGGTCAGGCACGATGCATACTCCCCAGCACCATCGTGCGAGGTCAACGTGCGGCGCGATCGCCGAGGCGGGGCTCACACCCGATTCAGCGAGGGCCGCGCCTGCGCAGCGCCCTACGCAACTGCAAGATCCGCCCGTACCCAGGGATAGCCACGATCAGCACGCCCAACGTGGCGGCGAACAGTAGCGCAACCCCCACAGGCAGGGTGGCCTCGACCCCAAGAAATCTGATCGGGGTAGGCACGTTGTTCTGCAGGATGAAGATCAGCAAGAACAGGAGCACCACGGCGGCCAGTGTCAAACCCGCCCACAGACCACTGACCCTTCCGCCGCGCAGACCTGGATCCACCTCCTCTACCTTAGGGATGATCGCTGCTGGGGAGTCCGGCGTATGCTGGGCACCATTGTGTCCGCTGCCGTGGGTACCACCGTGCGGTGGCTCGGCCCGGGGGCTGACGGGGCCACCGTTGCTTTTATCCACCGGATCCCGCTCCCCCGGTCGCTGCTCGTGAGCCATCTCGTCGGCCCCTTTCGATGTTCGCTGACCCACCTGGCCATCGCGTTTCGGAGTATCCCGCGGTTGCGGCCGAACCCGGAGCGGCACACCGCGACACGAACCGGGCCACCGCCCTGGGTTGACCGGCGGGGTGGGTGTGCAGGTAAGACGCGTGCAGCGCACCCCAGACCACCCCCTCGGGCGGCGCGGGCACCCCATCCACCAGCCACCGCCATGCCGGGGCCGGGCCGGGTGTCGGAGCCGAACCGGGCATCAGGGTCAACGTCGTGCGGTGGAATTCGTGTCCGGTCACCCGCTGGCCTTCGTCGAACAGGATCGAAGAACGCAGCGCCACCGCATCGCGGTAACCAAGCCGCAGTCGGTCGGTCATCGCGCCCACCGCGGCGAGCACGCCGCACATGGGATGCCCGTCTAGCTCAGCGGCCAAGTACAGCAGGCCGCCGCACTCGGCGTGCACGGGCGCACCGCGCGTGGCCAAAGCCGCCACCTCGGCCCGCAATAGGGTGTTGGTGGCCAGCACGGCGGCGTGCTCCTCGGGGAATCCGCCAGGTAGCACGAGACCAGTCGTGCCGGGTGGCAGCGCTTCGTCGCGCAGCGGGTCGAACACGGCGACCAGCGCACCGGCGGCGGCCAGCAACTCGGTGTGCTCGGCATAGCCGAAACTGAACGCCGCGCCACCGGCCACCGCGACAACTGGCCGTCCCGGCACGCGAGCACCGACCTCCTCGGCGGGATCCCAGCGCTGTGAGCTCACGCTGACCGGCTCCGCCGCGCCAACCACCGCGCCGAGGTCCACATGCCGGGTGACCAGCTCAGCCATCGCCGCCACCGCCTCGGTCGCGGCCGTGCCGTGCTCGGCCGCCGGGACCAAGCCCAGATGCCGCGACGGCACCGCGAGCGCGTCGCTGCGCGGCAATGCCCCGAGCACGGGCAGCCCCACTTCGGCGCAAGCCGCACGCAACACCCGCTCGTGGCGCTGGCTGCCGACCCGGTTGAGCACCACGCCAGCGAGCCGGGTGCCGGGGCGGTAGCTGGCGAAGCCGTGCAGCAGCGCGGCCAGGCTGCGGCCCTGCCCGCGCGCATCGATCACGAGCAGCACCGGGGCGCCGATCAGGGCGGCAACATGGGCAGTGCAGCCGTCCGCGTCGGGGTCGGCCCCGATCCGACCGTCGAACAAACCCATGGCGCCTTCGACGACGGCGACCTCGGCACCCATCGCTCCGTGTCGGAACAGCTCAGCGACCCGACACTCACCGACCAGCACGGGATCAAGGTTGCGGCCGGGGCGCCCGGTGGCCAGCGTGTGGTAGCCGGGGTCGATGTAGTCCGGGCCAACTTTGAACGGCGCGACCGAGGTGCCCGTTCGGCGCAACGCGGCCATCAGGCCGGTCGCCACCGTGGTCTTGCCCGCGCCGGACGCCGCGGCGGCGATAACAAGCGCCTTGCTCATGATTCCGGACAGTACGCGGGCCGCTCCGAGCCAGCGAATGCCGCGACACGATCGATTGTCATGGCGATGTTCCCGGAGACGGGCGCCACGGTACGGCACAGTGACCTCCACGCTGGTCAACGAGAAAAGGAGTCACCGTGCGGATCCGCGCCCTGTTCACCGCGCTTGCCATGGCCGCATGCTGCTTGCTGTTCAGCTTGATTGTCGCGCAAGGCGCGGCGTCAGCTGCCCCATCAGCGGCGACCTGTGAGCGCCCACGAGGGCCACTTGTCGCCTACGGCCACAGCTACCTGAGCTCACCGAAGATCGGCGGCGCGCCGGCCAGCTACGTCACCGTAGCCGCTACCTCGTTCGGGGTGAAGCCGGCCATCCGAGCGGTCGATGAAGCCACCACCCTGGACGTGGACCGGATGGTGCACCAAGGCCCGACCCGCTGGGTGCCCGGTTCGTCCGACCTGGTGTTGATCGACTCGTCGATCAACGACATCGAAAAGCAGATTCCTACCGCGCAATGGACTGCGGCATTGCGGCACACCCTCACCGCGTTCGTGCCCCGGCCGGTGCCGACCATTTTGCTGGTCCGTCCGCTGCCGGTGCGCGCGCCCGGCCACCCTGGCCACAACCCCGAGGTCATCGAGCACTATGCCGCCGCTCAGCGCGCGGTCGCCGCTCAGTTCAGCGCGGTGCGGATCGTGGACGCCAGCGCGGGCTGGAGCCCGTCGCTGGACGTGGCCGGTGACGGGATACACCCAACGCGCAGTGGCGTGGCGCACCTCGCGCGGGCCATCCAGGGCACCGCGCGGCGCGTGTTCTGCCAACAGTCAACCCAGCGCCCGGCACTGAATCCCGCACCCCGCTCACCACACGATCGGCACTCGATCACCACTCAATCCCCCGCTGACCTTTCTGCCCGGCGTCCATCGGGTGTTTGATCTTCGTGGTCTCCAGTACGAGGTCGGCGGCCTCGACAAGACTGGCTGGAGCGTTGCGCCCGGTGATGACAACGTGCTGGGTGCCGGGTCGGCCAGCCAGTGCCTCGAGCACCTCACCGAGATCCACCCAGCCCCAGTTCAGGGGATAGGTGAACTCGTCTAGCACGTAAAGCTGATGTTCAGCGCGGGAGATGCGGCGACGGATCTCCCGCCAGCCTTCCAGCGCCGAGGCGGCGTGATCGGCCTCGGTGCCCTTCTTACGCGCCCAGGACCAACCAGCGCCCATCTTGTGCCACTGCACCGGGCCGCCCTCACCGGTCTCATGATGCAGCCGGTCGAGCGCACGGAAGGCCGCTTCTTCGCCAACCCGCCATTTCGCCGACTTGACGAATTGGAAGACGCCAATCGACCAGCCCTGGTTCCAGGCTCTCAGGGCCAGCCCGAACGCGGCCGTCGATTTCCCTTTCATCTCGCCGGTGTGCACGATGACCAACGGCCGGTTGCGGCGGGCACGGGTGGTCAACCCGTCGTCCGGTATCTCGACGACCTGTCCCTGTGGCATGGAGCTGGCTCCCTCTTCGGCTGGCGGCCCGGTGAGTGGCGAGTATGGCTCTAGCCATACTCGCCACTCACCGGGCCGCTAAGCCAGCGCGCACCACGCCAGCCACTCGATCCGCCGACAGCTCCCCCACCTCGACCAATGTGGCTCCCGCGGCGGCGGCGAGCCGTGCGGCCAACCCTAGCCGTACCGGACCGGCCTCGCAGTCGACCACGACGCTGGCCGCCCCGGTCGCACCGAGCGAGGCTGCGGCCCGCAGCGCGTCGGCGACCGGCTCGCCGCCGGGCCGCAGCGGGACCGTGGCCCGCCCGTCGGTGAGCAGCACCATCAGCGGCCGACGGGTCGGCTCACGCAGCCGCGCAACGGCCAGCACTCGACGCGCAGTCAATAACCCACCCGCCAATGGGGTACGCCCGCCGGTACGCAGCTGGGACAGCCGGGTCACCGCCGTGGGCACCGATGTGGTCGGCGGCAGCAGCAACTCGGCCCCACCGGCCCGGAAGCTCACCAGCCCTACCTGGTCCCGGCGCTGGTAGGCGTCGCGCAGCAGCGACACCACCGCCCCGCTCACCGCCGCCATCCGACGGCGGGCGGCCATCGAGCCAGAGGCATCCACCACGAACAGCACCAAGTTGCTCTCCCGGCCTTCGCGTACGGCGAAGCGCAGGTCATCGTGCCACACCGCCAGCAGCGGCCCGTGATGGCCCCTGGCCCGCTGGTGCGGCACGGCGGCCAGCACAGTGGCCGGCAGGTGCAGGTCGGCGGCGCGAACGCCCGGCTGAGCGGTCGCTCGCACTAGCCGGCCCCGCCCGGTGCGGGCTGTCGAGCGCCGGCCAGGAGCACCTTCGCCCACCCCGGGAACGGTCAGCAAGCGGGGCCGAAACCCGGGCGCTGGCGTCGGCGCGGGCCGGGAGTCACCATCTCCGCCTGGGCTCGGGCGGCCGTCGCGGGGCTGCTCAGAAAGGGTCGGCGCGCCGCCGTCAGCGAGCCCGTCCGGCGGTCCGTCCGGGCCATCGCCGGGACGGTCCCGGGGCGGAGCCGGCCCAGTTTCACTCCGGGCCTTATCCAGTGCGTCGTCCAGCGCGGCCTGGTCCAACCCAGGCTCGTCGAACGGGTCCCGCCGGCGGCGGTGCGGCAGCGCCAGCCTGGCGGCTACCCGGACATCCGACTCAGCTACCTCCGCCGCGCCCCGCCAGGCCGCGTGCGCCACCGCCGTTCGCGCGGTGACCAGGTCGGCCCGCATCCCGTCCACCTCGAACGCGGCGCAGACGGACGCTATCCGGCGCAGCTCGGCGTCGGGCAGCGTCACGCGCGGCAACAGTTCGCGCGCAGCGGCCACCCGGCTGGCCAGCCGCTCCTCGTCGGCACGCCATGCCTCGGCGAACGCAACCGGATCGGCCTCATACGCCAGCCGCCGGCGGATGACCTCTACCCGCTGGTCGACCTCCCGCGAGGCACGCACCTCCACGGTGAGCCCGAACCGGTCAAGCAGCTGCGGCCGCAGCTCCCCCTCCTCCGGATTCATCGTCCCCACCAGCAGGAACGAGGCCGCGTGGGAAAGCGCGACCCCGTCGCGCTGCACGTGCGCCCGACTCATCGCCGCCGCGTCCAGCAGCAGGTCGACCAAGTGATCGGGTAACAGGTTGACCTCGTCAACGTAGAGCAGACCCCGGTGCGCGGCAGCCAACAGCCCAGGTTGGTAAGCCAGTACCCCCTCGGACAAGGCCCGTTGCGGATCCAGCGAGCCGATCAGCCGGTCCTCGGTGGCCCCGAGCGGAAGCTCGACCAGCGGGCACGGCAGCCGCGTTACCCCCGCCGAGATGGAATGTGGCCCGTCCGGGCACTCCGGGTCGGGCCGGGTTGGTTCGCAGGCGAAGCGACAGCCGAGCACAGCCACTCTAGGCGGCAGCAGCCTGGCGAGCGCGCGCACCACGGTCGACTTCGCGGTGCCCTTCTCCCCCCGTACCAGTACCCCGCCGATCGCCGGCGCCACGGCGGTGAGCAACAGGGCCAACCGCATGTTCTGGTGGCCGACCACCGCGGAGAACGGGAACGGGGTGTGGGTCACGGAACTAGCTCACGGAACCAGCTGACGCCGGGATCGACGCATGGGCACATGCTCGATCCCGTCCCAATCGAAGGCGGCACCGGCCGGAACGAAACCATAACCGGTGTAAAAGTCGACCAGCTGGCTTTGGACATCGGCGACGCAGTCGCCCTCGGCGACCTCGGCGAGCACCGCGTCCATCAGCCGACGGCCCAGCCCCCTGCCCCGCATCTCGCGAGCCACGCACAACCGCCCGATCCGGTAACCGCCACCGGGCTCCTTCAGCAGCCGCAGACAGCCGAGGACTGGCTCGGGCCGCCCGCTGCCGCCGAGCCAGTAATGCCGGGCACGGGGTTCTAGGTCGCGCCCGTCCAGCTCGCCGTAGGCGCAGGCTTGCTCCACCACGAACACGTCAACCCGCAACTTCAGCAAGGCATACAGCGTGAGTGGGTCGAGGTCGGCGGCCCAGGAGCGGTGCACCGCCGCGACAACCGGTTCGATTCTGGTGGATGCCTGCTCACTGACGCTTCGGGTACTCACCAGCTCTGCCTACCAGATCGGTGGCTAACACGCCGACGCGGGGACTGAGCGAGTCTTTGACCACCCCCCACGATGGTCAAAGACTCGTCGGTCACACTGGCTATGTCGCCCGAGATGCCGCTAGAGTTACCGGTGCTTCGCCCTCTGTTGTCAGATCACCGGATTGGGCCAAAGCCACCCGGCCGGCTACTGTGCATCGGGTGCGGCATTTCGACCTGGTCATCATCGGTTCGGGCTCTGTGAACTCACTGCCGGACCATCGGTTCGCGCATCTACGGATCGCGTTGATCGAGCACGGAGTGTTCGGCGGTACCTGCCTGAACGTCGGCTGCGTCCCCACCAAGATGTACGTCTACGCGGCTAACGTAGCCCGCTCGGCACGCGAAGCAGCTCGGTTCGGCATTGACGTGACGGTGGACAAAGTGCGCTGGGCCGACATCAGGGACCGGGTGTTCGGTCGGATCGACCCGATCTCGGCGAGCGGTCAGCGTTACCGGGCGTATGGTGAGCCGAACATCGCGCTGTTTACCGGGCATGCCGAGTTCACGGCGCCGGGGCGGTTGACAATCATGCTCGATGACGGCGGCCGTGAGGAGATCAGCGCCGACCGATTCGTGATTGCCACCGGGTCTCGGGCAACGGTACCAGCGCCGATCGCCAGCGCCGGAGTCAGCTTTCATACGTCAGACACCATCATGCGGCTCGACGAACTGCCGCGTCACATCGTGATCGCCGGCGGTGGTTATATCGCCGCTGAGTTCGCTCACGTATTCTCCTCGTTGGGCAGCGACGTGACCATCTTTACCCGAGGCCCCGCTTTACTGCGAGAGCTGGATGAAACGCTGTCTGGCCGATTCACGGCGTTGGCCCGCGAGCGGTGGACGGTGCGCACCGGGGTGGTCGCCGTCGGCGCGGACGAGTCCGCGGGCCAGGTGCGGTTGCGGCTCTCCGATGGCACCGAAGTCGAGGGCGACACGCTGCTGGTGGCTACCGGCCGGATCCCGAATAGCGACCGGCTGAACCTGGCGGCCGTCGGGGTCGCGGTACACGACGACGGGCGCGTGGCGGTCGACGAGTACCAACACACCAATGTCGACGGTATTTACGCCCTGGGCGACGTCAGCTCGCCGTATCAGCTCAAGCATGTGGCCAACCATGAAGCGAAAGTTGTCGCGGACAACCTGCTCCATCCAGACACCCCGCGCCGAACCGACCACCGATTCGTGCCCCTGGCGGTGTTCACCGAGCCGGAGATCGCCTCGGTCGGGCTCACCGAGGCGCAGTGCCGTGGACGCGGACAGCGATACGTAAGCACGGTGCAGGACTACGGCTCGGTCGCCTACGGCTGGGCTATGGAAGACACCACTGGGTTCTGCAAGCTGCTCGCCTCGCCGGATACCGGCCAGCTGCTCGGGGCGCATCTGCTGGGCCCACAGGCATCCACGGTAATCCAACCGCTGATCCAGGCGATGTCATTCGGCCTCCCGGCACGGGCGATGGCGACCGGCCAGTATTGGATTCACCCCGCGCTGCCCGAGGTGGTGGAGAATGCCCTGCTCAGCCTGCCGCTGAATTAAGCGGTGGCCTCCTTGGTCTCAGGACTCACCGCCGTATTGAGCCGGTATTGAGTGGTCAGCACGCTGCGTCCAGGATCGGTACATCGTAGGCGGCCAGCTTGCGGTCAGCGGTGACGAGCGTGAGGCCCTCGCAACGGGCCTGCGCGACGAGAATCCGGTCAAACGGGTCTCGGTCGCGCGTTGGTAGATCTCCGGCTGTCATCGCATGACGCAGCACAACCGGTAGCTCGCGAAAGCCGCATGAGGTGACTTGCGCCTCAAGGTCGTCTGGCGCTTCGAGCTTGCCCAGGGCCTGCTTGAAGCGGATCTCGTAACCGCTTACCACCGAAATATGCACCAGGCTGGATGGCGAGGCAATATGAGTTTGGGCCAACGCGCCAAGTTGGGGAAGTTTGAATAGCCACCACAGCAGCGTGCGGGTATCTAACAACAACCTCATTTCCCATCCACGACAGCTCGACGGGGACCGGCCTTCTCAGGGTCGATCCCCCAATTCCGGTACATCTCGTCAATTGCTTCATCCCACTCGCCATCTGGGGCGTCGAAGTCATCAGCCATCCAGCCCTTACCTTCCCAGCCCCCCGGCTGCCTGGGTTCGGTGCGACGCCGCAGTGGGACGATCTTGGCAACGGGTTTGCCATTGCGCGCTAGCACGATCTCGTCGCCGTTTTCGACCCGCTCCACCAGCTTGGACAGCTGGGTCTTGGCCTCGTAGATGTTGAACTGGTCCTGCACAACACTAGACTATCCGGTCAGGTCTAGTCTGACCCAGGCGCGACGAACGGCAGGCCTGGCCGGGCGCCGTGCTCAAGCAGATGCAGCACTGCGGCTGTGTCCAGGTGGCGTGCTACCAGGTCACCAAGCAGGTCGAGCTGCGCGTTGCGGACGGCGGCGAAGCAAGTGGCCGGCCCCGGCGAGAACCCGGAGGGGGCTAACCTGGCCAGCAGCGCGCGGCGGAACCCATCGTTCTCCAGCAGCCCGTGCCAGTGCGTACCCAGCACGGCACCGGCGTCGCTGCCCTCGCCGGTCTCGTTAGCTGTGACCACGAGCGCCGGTTCCCCGCTGTGCACCACCCGGCCATGGTGGATCTCGTACCCGGACACCGGGTGCCCCAGCGCGACACCAGCCGGCCGGCCCAGGTGTTTGTCGGCATCGAAGCGGACCTCCAGGTCCAGCAGCCCAAGCCCGGCTGCCTCGCCTCGGCCGGACTCGACCGCATCCACGATCCGTCGCCCCAGCATCTGGTAGCCACCGCAAATACCCAGCACTGAACGGCCAGCGGCGGCATGCGCGCATACCGCGTCGGCCAACCCGGTGCGGCGCAACCATTCGAGGTCGGCGACCGTGGCCTTGGTCCCCGGCAACACCACCAGGTCCGCGTCGGTCAGCTGGGACGGCTCGGTCACATAACGCACCGCGACTCCAGGCTCGCATGCCAACGCGTCGACGTCGGTGGCGTTGGAGATCCTCGGCAGCCGGATCACCGCGACCCGTAACCAGCGCGTGCCATGCGGCGGTGGGGGCCGACCGACCACCCCATCCGCGACGCACGACAGTGAGTCTTCGGTGTCCAGCCAGAGCCGGGAGTCGAACGGCAATACGCCGAGCGTGGCTCGGCCGGTAAGTGCTTCCAGTTGGCGCAGGCCCGTTTCTAGCAGCGCCGGGTCGCCCCGAAACTTGTTGATCACGAATCCGGACACCAGAGCTTGGTCGGCCGCTGAGAGCAACGCGAGTGTGCCGAACAGGTGCGCCAGCACCCCGCCCCGATCAATGTCGCCGACCACCAGCACCGGCAGGCCGGCGGCCCGAGCAAGCCCCATGTTCGCGATGTCCGTGTCCCGCAGGTTGATCTCCGCCGGCGACCCAGCGCCCTCGCAGATGACCACGTCGTAGTCCCGCCGCAGACCGCTCAGCGTGGCCAGCACCGTGTGCAACAGGACGGGCTTGCGCTCCCGGTAGGACAACGCGCTCACCGTACCGTCGACCTTGCCCAGTACCACGACCTGCGAACACCGGTCGCTGCCCGGCTTGAGCAGCACCGGGTTGAACCGCACTGACGGCTCAAGTCCACAGGCGGCGGCCTGCGTGGCCTGCGCCCGGCCGATCTCACCACCGTCCGGGGTGACCACCGAGTTGTTCGACATGTTCTGCGCCTTGAACGGCGCCACCTTCACCCCGCGCCGCGCCAACCATCGGCACAACCCGGCGACCAGAACACTCTTACCGGCGTCCGATGTGGTACCGGCGACCAGCAGCGCGCGCGCACTCACGGCAAGGTGAGGATCTCCGAGCCCTTAGCGGTAACCAGCACGGTGTGCTCGAACTGCGCGGTACGTTTCCGGTCCTTGGTGACCACGGTCCAGCCGTCATCCCATACTTCGTAGTCGATGGTGCCAAGGTTGATCATCGGCTCGATGGTGAATGTCATGCCCGGCTCCAGAACGGTATCCACTTCTGGCGCGTCGTAATGGAGCACCACAAGCCCGGAATGGAAACTACGCCCAATGCCGTGCCCGGTGAAATCACGAACCACGCCGTAGCCGAACCGCTTAGCATAGGACTCGATAACCCGGCCCACCACGTTCAACGGCCGACCGGGGCGCACCGCTTTGATGGCCCGGTTCAGCGCCTCTTTGGTGCGCTCGACAAGCAGCCGATCTTCCTCGGCGACCTCGCCAGCGAAGAAGGTCGCGTTGGTGTCGCCGTGCACGCCACCAATAAACGCCGTCACATCGACGTTAACGATGTCCCCGTCCGAGATCACCGTCGAGTCCGGGATGCCGTGACAGATGACCTCGTTGAGGCTGGTGCAGCAGCTCTTCGGAAACCCTCGGTAGCCCAGGGGGGACGGATAAGCTCCGTGGTCGCACAGGAACTCGTGTACCACCCTATCTACCTCGTCGGTGGTGACGCCGGGGCGTACGGCCTCGCCTGCGGCCGCAAGGGCCTGGGCCGCGACCCGACCAGCCGTCCGCATCGCCTCGATGACCTCGGGCGTCTGTACCCACGACTCCGCGCTCAGCGTCGGCACCTGCTTGCCCACATACTCCGGGCGAGGAATCGCCGACGGCACCGGTCGTATCGGGCTGACCCGACCTGGGGTAAGGGCTTCACGCACAGGCATGCCCCCAGCTTAGGCGCTGCGACCGACACGTAGCACCGCAAGCCAGCCAGCCTCAGCCCAAGTCAGGAACGGCCCCGCGGGAAGCGGGAGAACCACTCAGAAAAGCACTGTGGCGAAACTGGCTACCTGAATGAACCCGATCTTGGCGTACGTTGCCCTGGCAGGCGCGTTGTACGCGTTGACGTACAAGCTGGCCACTCGACCCATGGCAATCAGACGGTCGACCACCGCGGCGGTGCCCGCGGCGCCCTGGCCACGTCCGCGCCGATCCGGATGCACCCATACGCCCTGGATCTGGCCGACCCGAGAAGACAGCGCTCCGATTTCGGCTTTGAACACCACCTCGCCGTTCTCAAATCGGGCAAACGCCCGACCGCTAGCTATCTGCTCGATGACTCGGGCCCGGTAGCCGGCGCCGCCATCGCCGTACAGCGGATCGACGCCGACCTCCTCGGTGAACATCGCCACTGCCGCTGGTAGGTAGCGGTCCAGCTCGTGCGGGTACACTGAACGGACCAGCGGATCGGGCGGCAACAACGCTCTGGTCGGCAACACCATCAGCGGTTGGTCAGGCCGGACCTCACGAGCCGGAGCCCAGTCGTCCTCCAGCTCGCCCCACAGCGGCAACACCAGCTCGGCCCGCCCGACCAGTGAGGAACATCCACGACCGCGCCTGCGGGCCCGGTCAGCGAAAGCACGCAGAGCGGACAGGGTGCCGCGCAGCGGGACCAGATTCGTTCCTGAGAAGCACAAACCCTCCAGCCGCGAACCAACCCCCCATAGTTCGCCACCAAGGCGCCAGGGGTCGACACCGGCCAGCTCGACCCGAGAAGCCACCATGCATGCAGCGACCGGGTCAGCATCCAGCGCATGCTGCACGCCAGCCCGGTCGCGCTCATCAAGCAGGCGCGGGCCACCTACTCTCAGCATCGCTCTAGAGTGCCAGACCGCCGTCCGTGACACACCTCGGGTCACGGTCGATCAGGTGATCCGGTCAGCTCGCGCTGGGGCTGACGACAACTTCAGGGACACCGGACGGCTGATCCAGCTCCTCAGCCAAGCGCATCGCTTCCTCGATCAGAGTCTCCACGATCTGGTGCTCGGGAACCGTCTTGATCACTTTACCCTTGACGAATATCTGGCCCTTTCCGTTACCTGAGGCCACTCCGAGGTCGGCCTCGCGGGCTTCGCCAGGGCCGTTGACGACACAGCCCATCACCGCCACCCGCAGCGGCACTTCCATCCCGGTCAGTCCAGCGGTGACTTCATCAGCCAGCTTGTACACGTCCACCTGGGCGCGCCCGCAGGACGGGCACGACACGATCTCCAATCGGCGCGGACGCAGGTTCAGCGACTCCAGGATCTGGATGCCAACCTTGATTTCCTCGACCGGCGGGGCGGACAGCGACACGCGGATGGTGTCTCCGATGCCTTTGGACAGCAGCGCGCCGAACGCCACCGAAGATTTGATCGTGCCCTGGAAGGCGGGGCCGGCTTCGGTGACACCCAGGTGCAGCGGGTAGTCGCATGATTGGGCGAGCAGCTCGTAGGCCCGCACCATGATCACCGGGTCGTGATGCTTGACCGAGATCTTGATGTCGTGGAAGTCGTGCTCGGCGAACAGGCTTGCCTCCCACAGCGCCGATTCCACCAGTGCCTCCGGGGTGGCCTTGCCGTGCTTCTCCAGCAGCCGCTTGTCCAGTGAGCCGGCATTGACCCCGATCCGAATCGGGGTACCTCGGTCCTTCGCCGCGGCCGCGATCTGTTTGACTTGATCGTCGAACTTGCGGATATTGCCGGGATTCACCCGGACCGCCGCGCAGCCGGCCTCGATCGCGGCGAATACATATTTCGACTGGAAGTGGATGTCCGCGATGACCGGGATCTGGGATTTTTTCGCGATCGCCGGTAGGGCATCGGCATCGTCCTGCGAGGGGCAGGCCACCCGGACGATGTCGCAGCCAGCGGCGGTCAGCTCGGCGATCTGCTGCAGGGTGGAGTTGACGTCGGCGGTCAGGGTGGTCGTCATGGACTGCACGGACACTGGGAACGCGCTGCCCACTCCTACCTTCCCGACGTGCAGTTGCCGGGTGGGGCGCCGGGCCGCGAGAGTAGGCGGTGGACTAGCGGGCATACCAAGGCTGATGCTGGTGTCGCTCACGACCTCCAGTATCGCCTAGCAGGTTCGCGACCGTCGCTCGTGGTTCCGGCCCGGTAATCCCGCCCCCGACCTGGCCACGACAATCTTTAAGCTTTAAGTCGCGGCCAGGCCCGGCGAGTAAGCCCGGCGTGCTACTGCGGTAGCCGGATCGGGTTGACGATGTCAGCGGTGATGGTGAGCAGGCTGATCGTGGCCAGCACGAGCACGAACGCGTAGGTCAACGGCAGAAGTCGGGTGTAATCGACCGGAGGCATCTTCGTCTTGCCCAACCGCTCGCGGACCACGTCCCGAATGTGCTGGTAGAGGTTCACCGCGATGTGCCCGCCGTCCAACGGCAGCAGTGGCAGCAGGTTGAACACTCCGATAAAGAAGTTCAACACCGCTAGCAGCAAGACGAAGGTCAGCCACCTGCCCTGTTCCGCCGCGTCACCCCCGATGATCGACGCGCCGACCACACTCACCGGGCGGTTCAAGTCCGGCGGCGCCCCTCCAATGGCCCGAATCACCGCGGGGATCTTCTCTGGGAACATCAACAGGCCCTTCCAGACCTGTCCGAAGGACTGGCACGTGTAGTCGAAGGTGGCCGGTACCGCCGCCAACGGTCCGTAACTGAAGATGAGCTTGGGGGCCACGCCGATGGCGCCGACAGTCTCGACTCGGTTGTCCGGACGGCCGGGGACCGCTCCAGCGGCCAGCCGTTCCACCTTCACGGTTTGCACTGGGACCGACAGGCGCTGACCGGCGCGTTCCAGTACGAGCTGAGCGGGTTCGTCGCTGGTGTGCTGACGAATCTCGGCGGAGACCTCAGCAAAGCTGTTAGTGGGTTTGCCGTCAACCGAGATAATCCGATCACCAGGCTGCAGGTGAGCCACGGTCGCCGGAGACGGGGCATTCGGTTTGCATTGCGTCAACTCACCGGTGGCCTTGTCCTGCTTGGTGGGCACGCACACCGTGCTGCCCACAACCGGTGGTATCGCGGCCGGATCATCAGAGATGACCGGCAGGCCGGTGGTGATCGCGAGCGCGTAGATCAGCAGCATGCCAATCATGAAGTGCGCCATCGAGCCGGCCGAAAGCACGATCACCCGCTGCCAAGTCGGCTTGCGGAAGAACGCGTGCGGCGCCTCTTCGGGCGTCACCGGATCCAGCGCGGTCATACCGGCGATATCGCAGAAGCCCCCGGCCGGAATGGCCTTCAGCCCGTACTCGGTCGCACCCCGGCGGAACGAGAAGATGCTCGGACCGAAGCCGATGAAATACCGGCGCACCCGCATGCCGAACGCCTTGGCCGTCCACATATGACCGGCCTCGTGCA
This sequence comes from Pseudonocardia sp., assembly GCA_019244295.1. Classification (GTDB taxonomy): domain Bacteria; phylum Actinomycetota; class Actinomycetes; order Mycobacteriales; family Pseudonocardiaceae; genus Pseudonocardia. The sequence continues at coordinate 15,687 of JAFASX010000017.1, read as the reverse complement.
GCGCCACGGAACCGGTGATGCCGATGGCGAACAACACGACCCCTAATAGGAAGCTCACGCCTGGGCTCCTCGCTCGCTATCGCCTTGGGTGTTCACTGCTCGGCTCCTTCGTCGCCTTCGGTGCCACTCATGCGGTTGATCCTTCCGCCATGACGATACGAACCAGCTCGCCGGCCCGCGCGCGCGCCCATTCCTCGGCGGCCAGCACGTCCTCCACGGTAGCCGGATCGCTGTTATATCCGTGCGCGGTGTGCAGCACCCGCTCCACGACATCGGTTATATCGGTGAAGCCGATCCGGCCGGCGACGAAAGCCGCCACGGCTTCCTCGTTGGCGGCGTTGAACACCGCGGGCAAGCAACCGCCCGCGCTACCGGCCATCCGGGCCAGCGCTACCCCCGGAAAGGCCTCGTCATCGAGCGGCTCGAACGTCCAGCTGGTCGGCGCGTCGAACACGCAGGCCGGCGCCGCGTCGGCGACCCGGTCGGGCCAGCCCAGCGCGAGGGCGATTGGCAGGCGCATGTCAGGTGGACTGGCCTGGGCGAGCGTTGAGCCGTCGGTGAATGTGACCATCGAGTGAACCACCGACTGTGGGTGCACCACCACGTCGATGTGGTCGTAGGGCACGCCGAACAGCAAGTGTGCCTCGATCAGCTCAAGCCCCTTGTTGACCAGGGTCGCTGAATTGATCGTGACGACTGGCCCCATGTCCCACGTCGGGTGCTTGAGGGCATCCGCAAGCGACACGTGCTGTAGTTCACAGCGACGGCGGCCGCGGAACGGACCGCCGGACGCGGTCAGCACCAACCGGTCCACCTCGTCCGCGCGCCCACCGCGCAGACACTGCGCCAGCGCTGAGTGCTCCGAGTCAACCGGGACCAGCTGACCAGCGGCGGCCGCGCCCGTCACCAGCGAACCACCCGCGACCAGCGACTCCTTGTTCGCCAACGCCAGGGTTGCTCCGCTAGCCAGCGCCGCGAGCGTCGGGCGCAGTCCGCGCGAACCGGTGATCCCGTTGAGCACCACATCGGCTTGCGTCGTCTCAACCAGCCCGGTCGCGGCCTCGGTGCCGGCCAGCACCTCAGCCGACGAGCCCGCTGTCCGCAGCATCTCACGCAGCTTCTCGGCGACCAACGCATCCGCCACCGCGACCGCCGGTACCCCAAACTCCACGCTCTGCCGCGCCAAGAGCGCCAGGTCGGACCCGCCAGCCGCCAGCCCAACGACCCGGAAGCGGTCAGGATTGTCCCTGATCACGTCCAGCGCCTGGGTCCCAATCGATCCGGTCGACCCGAGCAAAAGCACCTCGCGAGCGTTCATCACGCCACAGTGTCCTCCAACGCCGTCCGCCAGCTTCCGGGTATTCCGCGAGCTATGCCTCGGCGCTGGCGGTATCTCGCCGATATGCCACGATGGCCGCGGTTCTCGCGGAGTCGACGCGGCGTCGACCCCGGCGATCGACACAGCATGCTGGAGGCGTCGTGGTTCAGCACCTAGCCAACCAGGTCAAGCAGTCCCCCATGGCCGTGGATCCGAGCGATGAGCCCTCGGCTGAGTGGGGCTGGCATGGCGATTTTCCGCGCGGCAAGCTGATCGCTGGTTGGTTTACCGTCGCCGCGCTGCTGCTGATGCTGATGGGAAATCACCAAGGCCACGTCGAGGATATCTGGTTGATTAGCATCGCGGCGGTGATAGCTTTCGGCTTGATCCGGCACTCGTTGGTCCAGCGCCACTCGTGGCGGCGTTGAACGCGCCTGACGGGTGGAACTGGAGATCGGCGGCCGGGTCGTCCGGATCACCAATCCGGACCGGGTCTACTTTCCCGCACGCGGGGAAACCAAGCTCGATCTCGTTCGTTACTATTTGGCCGTCGCCGACGGCATGGTACGTGCGCTACGCGAGCGCCCGTGCATGCTGCACCGCTTTCCCAACGGGGTCACCGGGGAGAAAGTCCACCAGAAACGCCTACCCGGGGGTGCGCCGGACTGGATACAGACCGTCCGGGTCGAGTTCCCACGCTATGGCCGTCACGCAGATGAACTATGCGTCACCCACCCGGCGGACTTGATCTGGGCGGTACAGATGTCCACCGTGGAGTTCCACCCGTGGAATTCCCGGCGAGCCGATGTGGAAAAGCCCGATGAGTGGCGGATCGATCTTGATCCTATGCCTCAAGCGTCTTATGACGACGTGCGACGAGTGGCGGGGGTCGTCCGTGAGGTGCTCGACGAGCTCGGTGCGCTGGGCTGGCCGAAGACCTCCGGCGGCAAAGGCCTGCATGTATACGTGCGGATCGAGCCACGCTGGGGGTTTGCTGACGTGCGCCGCGCGGCGCACGCGTTCGCCCGGGAGGTGGAGCGCCGGTGCGAGCTGGTGGATCTGACCTGGTGGCGCAAGGACCGTGATCCCCGCACCGTGTTCGTGGACTACAACCAGAACGCTCGCGACCACACCATCCGCTGCGCCTACTCGGTGCGTGGGGTGCCCGAAGCTACGGTGTCCGCCCCGCTGACGTGGGACGAAGTCCCCGATGCCGAACCAAGTGACTTCACCATCGCCACCATGCCCGCCCGGTTTGCGGCACTGGGCGATCTACATGCCAGAATCGATGACGTCGCGTTCCGGCTGGACGGGCTCTTGGAGTGGGCAGAACGCGACGAATGCGCCGGTGCCATGTGAGACCCACAACACGATGGTCCAGCTGATATAGGTCTCATGGAGAACCGCTGAGCACGTCAGCCAGGTCGAAGCTGACCGGTCGACCGAGTTGGGAGTATGTGCACGAACGCGGCTCGCGATCTGGTCTCCACCGCACGAACTGCGCGGTGTGTCGGAACCGCTGGCCCTCCATGTAGTCGTAGCGGACCTCGACGACCCGTTCTGGTCGCAGCGGGACGAACGACAGGTCTTTACCGGCGTTCCACCGGCTCATCTCGTTCTTGCGCGGGGTTCGTTCGCCCTGTTCATGGGCCGCCCAGCTCCATGGGTGGTCGGCGAGCCCGGTCACCAGCGGCCGCAACTCGCCGAACATCCGCTTGCGGGTCACCGCGGGAAACGCACCAACGACACCCACCGAGTTGAGCACCCCGCGTTCGTCGTAGAGCCCAAGCAACAGCGAACCGATCGCATCCGGCTCAGACTTGTAAACCCGGTAACCGGCCACCACACAGTCCACCGTGCGCTCATGTTTGATCTTGCTCATCACCCGTTTGTCGGGCTGATAACGCAGGTCAAGCTTCTTGGCGATCAGTCCGTCCAGACCTGCTCCCTCGAATTGGTCAAACCAGCGCTTCGCGGTACTGATGTCACGTGTCATCGGGGTGAGATAAACGGGAGCCCGTGCGGCGGTGAACGCGTCGGAGAGCATCAGCCGACGCTGCTCCATGGGCCGCTCAGTGAGGTCATGGTCACCGAGGGCGAGCACGTCGAAGGCCACAAAGCTAGCCGGCGTCTGCTGGCTGAGTAGCTTCACCCGGCTCGCGGCGGGATGGATGCGCTGCTGCAGTGCCTCGAAGTCGAGGGTGTTACGTTCGGTGTCAGCGACCACGATCTCGCCGTCGATCACCGCTCGCCGAGGGAAGTTCGCCAGTACCGCCTCCACGATTTCGGGGAAGTAGCGGGTCATCGGTCGTTCGTTGCGACTGCCGATCTCGACCTCGTCGCCATCCCTAAAGATGATCGACCGGAAGCCGTCCCACTTCGGCTCATAGAGCTGACCGGCGGGAATGTCCGAAATCGGCTTGGCGAGCATCGGCGCGACGGGTGGCATCACGGGTAGGTGCACACGTGAAGTCTCCCTGATCGCCAAGGCGGCGGCGACGAGAGCATAACGCTGATACCGGCGCAAGACCGGCCGCTAACCATGTTACGGAATATTCACACCTCTACCGTCAGCATGTGTGAGAATGGTGAAGATCAGGTGCTGAGATCTCAGGTCAGCCCGGTGTGCGCTACGGTCAAGGTTTCAGGAAGGAGCGAGTCGGCGATGGCCGCCAGTGCGCTAGAGCGCGGTGTTACGGTCTTACTGGAACGCATAGGCACGTGCCTGTGGGGTTTCTCGCCCCGAATGATCACGCCTGTGGTAGCCCGGCTCGGCCCGATCCGCGCGTTGGCTTGGTTCATCTCGAACCTGCCGCGCTACCAGCGCACCCTCACCGCTATTGGCCCGATCCGCCTTCACCTGCTCTGCACAGCCATCTCGCTGGTCAACGGCTGCCTGTACTGCACTCACGGTCAGGCCTACGCGCTCGAGCTGGCGTACCTGCGGGAAAAGGGCCGGCTGTTCCCACTCGACGCACACGCCATTGGTCTGCTGTGCGGCATGCCGCCAGGGCTTATCCGGCACAGAATGGTCACCGCGCTCGAGCAGGCCGGGTTACCAGCCGAGATACGCTGGCTGGAGCGCGCTATCGCGCTCGCCATCGCCGAGGACCCGAGCCCCACTGACGATGACGACGTGCGCATTTCGCACCTGGTGCGCATGCTCGCCATGCTGACCTCGATCGGAGTCGACGACAGCGGCACCGAAGCGGACCAGGCCCTCTCGCCGCTTAACAAAGACAAGGCGCTGAAGGAACGTTACGCGCAGATGCGCGCCGGATAGGCCGGGTTCCACCACAGTGGTTCAAGACCGGTCAGGATCCAGCGGCCAGTTGGCCGCATGCCGCGGCGATCTCCCGACCCCGAGTGTCCCGCACAGTGCACGCCACTCCGGCAGCCCGCACCCTGGCCACGAAATCATCCTGCACCGCCAACGGGCTGGCATCCCACTCGCTGCCCGGCGTGGGGTTCAACGGGATCAGATTGACGTGTACCAGCCGCGCGGTGAGCTGCTCACGCAGCAGCCGGCCCAACAGATCGGCTCGCCACGGCTGGTCGTTCACGTCTCGGATCAGTGCGTACTCCACCGACACCCGCCGGCCAGTCGTCTCAGCGTACCCACGGGCGGCGGCCAGTACTTCGTCCACATTCCAGCGCGTGTTCACCGGTACCAACGTGTTGCGCAGTTCATCGTCCGGGGCGTGCAACGAGACCGCAAGGGTTACCGACAGCCCCTCGCCCGCGAGGCGCTCGATCGCCGGCACAAGCCCCACGGTGGACACTGTGACTCCACGCGCCGAGATACCCAGCCCTGCTGGAACCGGTTCGGTGATCCGGCGAACCGCGTCCACCACTCGCCGATAATTCGCCATCGGCTCGCCCATCCCCATGAACACCACGTTGGATAGCCGGTGTGGCGCACCGAGCACGCCATCCCTCGCCGCAACCGCGGCCTGACGAACCTGCTCCACGATCTCGGCGCAGGACAGGTTGCGGCGCAGCCCACCCTGGCCGGTGGCACAGAACGGGCACGCCATCCCACAACCGGCCTGACTGGACACACATACCGTGGCCCGGTCCGGGTAGCCCATCAGCACGCTTTCCGCGCGAGTACCATCCCAGGCGGCCCATAGCGTCTTGCGAGTAGCGCCGCCGTCGCAGCACAACTCGGTCACCGGCCTCACCAGCGTGGGCAGCAGGGCAGCACCCAGCCGCTCGCGCAGCTGCGCTGGCAGATCAGTCATCGACGCCGGGTCCGCCTCTAGCCGACCAAAATAATGGCGAGCGAGCTGGTCGGCGCGGAACGGCGGCAGGCCCAGCTCGACAACCGCGAGCCGCCGCGCCTTCAGGTCAAGATCGGCCAGGTGAGTTGGCAGGGTGGCGCGCTTCGGGGCGTCGAAGACCAGCGGCGGTTTGGCGCGGGCGATCACCGACGACCACCGAGGGCACGCAGCCGCCGATGCAGGCCGAGGCGCAACGCGCCCGCTACCCAGAACAACACTCCGCTAACGAGCCCAACCAACACCTGAGTATGCAGCTCCTGCGTCGAGCGCAACGCCAGTAACGCAACGCCAACGCCAAGCCCCATCAAGGCAATGCCCACGATGACATCGCCCTGGCGCTGCAGCCGACCAGCCAATCCTACGTAGCACGCGCCAACGATCACGCTGGCGACCGGGGCCGCTAGCGAGTCGAAGCCCAGCGCGGTTAAGGCCGACACGGCGGCCAGCACCAGCAGACCACCCACCACGACCAACGGCAAGACGCGCCGGGCTGCGCCGGGAATTCGCTCTCGGTAAACCGGACGCCGCCGACCGACGTAGACCAGGGCGCCGGCCAGCGCCAGCCCAGCGGCCAAGACCAACGTACCGAACCCGGCTGGCAGAGCGGCCGATCCGACCGCCCACCACCCGACGCCGACGACCGCCTCGGCGACCGATTCCTTAGCCCGCAAGTCAGCCGCGATGGTGCGCATGCCTCCACGGTAACCGGCGCCGAGGAACACTCACCGAGGTGGGTGAACCAAACAGCCTCGCGCTTCGTGTGTGGTACCGACCGAATAACCGAGACTTGACTCACTGGAGACGATCAGCATGAGGACCCGAGGGCCCATCCTGACACTGCTGGCTGTTGTGGTCCTGGCGCTTGTTCTGTTGGCGGTCAACCTGACCACAGCCAAGGATTCGAGCTCGCAAGCAGCCGCAAACGCCGCGGCGACACCAGCGCCCGGGGCCGCGCCGGCGCCCGGGGCCGCGCCAGCGCCCGGCAGCGCACCGGGCCAGACGCCTGGCGCCCCTCAGGCCGGCGGCACAAGCACGTTCCCGCCGCAAGCCACGTACACCGGTAAGACCAGCGGCCGTAAGGCCGGTGAGGCCACCGTGGCGGTAGCGGTGCACAACGGCAAGGCATCGGCTTATCTGTGCGACGGTAAAAAGCTCGAATCGTGGCTGGAAGGCAAGGCCGAAGGCTCGTCACTGAAGCTGACCGGCAAGGGAGGCAACAAGCTGACCGGCACTCTGGAGTCGAAGACAGTAACCGGGACCGTCACCATCGACGGCGCGACCTGGCCGTTCTCCGCCAGCCCCGGCAAGGCGCCGGCTGGGCTGTACCGAGCTCGCACCGCCAACGTGGATGCCGGCTGGATCATCCGGCAGGATGGCACCCAGACCGGTGTGCAGAATATCGGTGGCCAAGCCAGTGAGGCACCGGAGCTCGACCCTTCGGCCGGCAGTGCGGTGCTCGGAGGCACCACCGTGCCCGTCAAAATGATCGAAGGCGGAGACGCCACCGCGGTCGGCCGCTGAGCCGTCCAGATGCTGAGCCGTTGATCTAACCAGGAGGAGCTACATGAGCCCGGACATGGATCCGCCTACCTCACCAATGCCCCCTAGGCACACCGGATCGGTACAGGAGCCGGAGATGCCAGCCGCCCCAAGCCCCGCGCCGAGCCCGCAGGCGGTCAGCAATAGCCTGGTGGTCCCGGTATTGATCGGCGCGGCGGTGGCGGTCGCGCTGGGTGTGTACGGTCGGTTGCACGAGCCGACCGGCTTCGCGGTGAACCTGGCCGGATTTTCCAGCACCGGTTACGTCAAGGCGTGGCTGGCCACTATTGCCACCTTGTTCGGGATAGTCCAGTTATTGTCCTCACTGGTGATGTACGGCCGGCTGCTGGCCGCCGCGCCGCCCTGGATCGACAGCCTGCATCGCTGGTCGGGCCGGCTGGCGGTACTGGCCAGCGTGCCTGTAGCGATGCACTGCCTTTACGCCTTGGGCTTTCAGGCTTATAGCGCTCGCGTGCTAGTCCACTCACTGGCAGGTTGCCTGTTCTATGGAGCGTTCACCACCAAGATGCTGTGCCTGACCCGGCCCAACCTCCCTCGCGGGGCACTGCCGGTGCTCGGCGGCCTGGCATTTACCGGGCTCGTAGTGCTGTGGCTGACCTCATCGTTGTGGTTGTTCAGCACTAAAGGTTTGAAGTTCTGAACGACGCTGCCTTAAATCATCCCCGACATCAACCCACCACGGAGGAACGCTCACTGATGACGCACGACATGCCTGGCCTCAGCACTGACCAACTCAGCCGGCGTGGGGTGCTGGTCACGGGTTTGACCGCATCGGCGGCTTTACTCGCCAGCTGCTCGACCTACTCGTCAAGTTCTGGATCGAACTCGGCTAGCTCCGGAGCGGAGCAGAGCAGCAATACCACTTCCGCCCCATCGTCCGCCAAATCGCCCGCCCCGGGCACGAAGGCCTCAGGTATCGCGCTCGGGCCAACCAGTGAGGTACCGGTCGGCGGCGGAAAGGTGTTCTCCGCGCAAAAAGTGGTAGTCACCCAGCCACAGGCAGGCACGTTCAAGGGGTTTTCCGCTATTTGCACACATGAGGGGTGCACGGTCAACAACGTGTCCGGGGGGACGATCAACTGCCCATGCCACGGCAGCAAGTTCAATATCGCCGACGGCTCGGTGGCCCACGGACCAGCTGCGCGGCCGCTGGCCACCAAGCACGTGACAGCGGAAGGTGACACCCTCACGCTCACCTGAGGCAGTCGGTGGCACGGTCGGTGGGCGGCCGGGCGCGAGCAAGCCGTCAAGGTCTGTATCGTCTGTGCCGGATGTGCACCCGGTAGCTCACCGCCGCCGAACTATCACTGGAAACCTCAGCTCGGCACTATCACTTTGAGCACCAGCCAGGAGACCAGCGCGGCTGGCAACATCGAGTCCAGCCGGTCCATCAGACCACCGTGCCCCGGCAGGAGGGACCCCATGTCCTTGATACCCAGGTCACGTTTGATTAACGATTCAATCAGATCACCGGCCGTCGCTACCGCGACTAACAGCCCGCCGAGCAGCACGCCCAACCACCACCGGCTGTCCAACAGCTGCGCCACGCAGATCCCACCAGCAATCATGCCGCTGACCAGCGAGCCCGCAAATCCCTCCCAGGACTTCTTAGGGCTGATCGCGGGCGCCATCGGATGCCGACCGGCGGTCACGCCGGCCGCGTAACCGCCCACATCGGAAGCCACCACACACAGCATCCAAGTGAGCACACGCCCAGTCCCATCGGATGGCACCACCAACATCGCGGCGAACGCGGCAAAAAATGGAAGATACACCGCGATGAACAGAGCCGAGGAGACGTCCCGCAGGTAGCCCTCCGGACCAGCGGGCATCCGCCACAGCAGGCACAACAGCGCGGTCATCGCGAAGCCAGCCAGTGTCCCGGTCGTACCGAACGGCCAGGACAGCCAGATCATCGCCTGACCTCCGATCAGCGCGGGCATGAACATCACCCGGATGTCGCTAACCCGGCGCAGCACTCCGCACAGCTCCCAGGTAGCAACCGCGATCGAAACAGCAACCAAGGCGATGAACAGCTCCCGCCGTACGGCAAAGAGACTCATCAAGATGAGCGCGCCAAGCCCAACGCCAACCAGAATCGCCGCTCGCAGGTCCCTCCCCAGCCGAGGGTAAGGCGGAGGGCCCGCCGCGGCCGCCACGTCACTCACACCTCGAGCAGCTCCGCTTCCTTGTTCTTGACCAGCTCATCAACCTGCGAGACGTAGCGGTCGGTCGTGCCCTGCAGCTCCTTCTCGGCTCGGGACACCTCGTCCTCGCCAGCCTCACCGTCCTTCGCGATACGGTGCAGCTCCTCCATCGCCTTGCGCCGAACGCTTCGGATCGATACCCGGCCTTCCTCACCCTTATGCCGTGCCACTTTCACCAAATCCCGGCGGCGTTCCTCGGACAGCTGCGGGATCACCACCCGAATGAGGGTACCATCGTTGGTCGGGTTCACCCCGAGGTCGGAGTCGCGAACGGCTTTTTCCATCGCCTTGAGCTGGCTGGCATCGTAAGGTTTGATCACCGCCATCCTGGCCTCCGGGATGGATACCGAGGCGAGCTGGTTCAACGGTGTTGGCGCCCCGTAATAGTCGACCAGGATGCGTGAGAACATCGCGGGATTGGCTCGCCCGGTGCGTACCGAGTTGAGGTCCTCCCGGGTGACCGAGACGGCCTTCTCCATCTTTTCCTCGGCCTCGAAGAGAGTCTCGTCGATCACAGCTGCTCCACTGCTGAAGATGGGCGGTCACCCCCGAGGGGTGCTGACCAATGTGCCGATCCTCTCACCCCGAACCGCTCGACCGATGTTGCCCTCGGTCAACAGGTTGAACACGATGATCGGCATCCGGTTATCCATGCACAGGCTGAAGGCTGTCGCGTCAGCGACCCGCAACCCACGCTCGAGTACCTCACGGTGTGTGATCTCATGGAACATGACCGCGTCCGGGTCGGTCTTCGGATCCGCTGTATAGACCCCGTCGACGCCTTTCCCCAGCAGCAGCACTTCACAGCCGATCTCGAGGGCGCGCTGCGCGCCCGCGGTATCGGTCGAGAAGTAAGGCATGCCGACGCCAGCACCAAAAATCACCACCCGGCCTTTGTCCAGATGCCGCTGAGCTCGCCGCGGAATGTACGGCTCAGCCACCTGGCCCATGGTAATGGCGGTCTGCACCCTGGTATCGATGCCGTGCTCACGCTCCAGGAAGTCTTGCAATGCCAGGCAGTTCATCACGGTACCCAGCATGGCCATGTAGTCGGCGCGGGAGCGCTCCATCCCGCCCTCGGTAAGCTGCGCACCACGGAAGAAGTTGCCGCCACCGATCACGACGGCAACTTGCACCCCGCCGGCCACCACGTCGGCTATCTGCCGGGCGACCGTCTGCACAACCAGCGGGTCCACCCCGACGGAACCCCCACCGAACATTTCACCGCCGAGTTTGAGCAGCACCCGGCGGTAACCACCAGGCCGACTGTCACCACGGTGATCCACCGCAGTGACAGTCGGGGTGCTTGTCGCCAATCCCGAGCCAGGCACGTCAAGCCTGGCCGACCTCGAAGCGGGCAAACCGGACCACAGTGACGCCGGCCTCCCCGAGCATTGCCTTGACCGTCTTCTTGGTGTCGTGCACCGAAGCCTGCTCAAGCAGCACGGCATCCTTGAAGAAACCGTTCAGCCGACCCTCAACAATCTTGGGCAGGGCCTGTTCCGGCTTTCCTTCCTCCCGCGCGGTTGCCTCGGCGATGCGGCGTTCGTTCACCACCACGCTCTCGGGGACCTCGTCGCGGTTGACATAGCGAGGCCGGGCGGCCGCGATGTGCATTGCCACGGCTCTAGCGGTGTCGGCAGCATCAGCGCCGTCCCCACGGTAGGAGACCAGGATGCCGATAGCCGGCGGTAGGTCGGTGGCACGACGGTGTAGGTAGCTTGCCACTGGCGCGTCGAATCGGACGAAGCGGCGCAGCTGCAGCTTCTCTCCGATGCGGGCGGACACCGCCTGCACGGCGCCCTCCACGGTACCGCCGTCCAGTTCAACCGAACGCAGCTCATCGGTGTCGGCCGCGGTGCTGCCGGTGGCCGCGCCGAGCACCTTGTTGGCCAGAGCCTGAAACTCCGCGCTCTTAGCCACGAAGTCGGTCTCGCAGTTGAGCTCAACCATCACGCCGCCGTCAATGGCCACGAGCCCGGCGGCGGTGACTCGCTCGGCCCGCTTGCCGACATCCTTGGCACCTTTGATACGCAGCAGCTCGACGGCCTTCTCGAGGTCACCTTCGGATTGTTCCAGGGCCTTCTTGCAGTCCATCATCCCGGAACCAGTCAGTTCCCGGAGTCGCTTGACCTCGGCGGCTGTGTAGTTCGCCATGGTGATGCTATCCATCCTTTGGGTTTGTGGAGTTACCTGGTCTTCTCAGGCGGCGAGGTCTCCTCGGGTGAGGTTGCGCGGGCCTGCGTCGCGGCTGGCCCTCGGCCTGGCCCGCGCGAGCCGCCAGCCGGCCAGGCGGGCTACTCGGCGATCTGTGGCGTGCCGTTGCTGGTGCTGGCCGGTGCCGCGCCAATGGAAACATGATCATTCGAATGCTCAAGACTCCCCAACGCCGCACCGTCGGAACCACCGGCGGCGAGCAACTCCTGCTCCCACTCGGGCAGCGGCTCGTCGCTAACCAAGCCAACTTCCGGTTTGTCCTCGCCATCAGCTCCACGGCCTCGGGCGGAGCGAGCCATCAATCCGTCAGCGGCGGCGCGCGCGATGACCTTAGTCAGCAGCGAGGCTGACCGGATCGCGTCGTCGTTGCCGGGGATCGGGTAGTCAACCTCGTCTGGATCGCAGTTGGTGTCCAGGATGGCTACCACCGGTATGCCCAGCTTACGGGCCTCGCCGACCGCGATGTGTTCTTTCTTCGTATCCACGATCCAGACCGCGGACGGCACCTTTGCCATGTCGCGGATACCGCCCAGGGTGCGCTCCAGCTTGTCCTTCTCCCGCGTCAGCATGAGGATCTCTTTCTTGGTTCGACCCTCGAACCCGCCGCTCTGCTCCATCGACTCCAGCTCCTTGAGCCGCTGCAGCCGCTTGTGGACGGTCTGGAAATTGGTCAGCATCCCACCCAGCCAGCGCTGGTTCACAAACGGCATATTGACGCGCTGAGCTTCCTCCGCGATAGCTTCCTGCGCCTGCTTCTTCGTGCCGATGAACAGCACCGACCCGCCGTGCGCCACGGTCTCCCGGATGAACTCATAGGCCCGATCGATATAGGACAGGGTCTGCTGCAGGTCGATGATGTATATACCGTTGCGCTCGGTGAAGATGTAGCGCTTCATCTTGGGATTCCAGCGCCGGGTCTGATGCCCGAAATGCACCCCGGAATCGAGCAGCTGCTTCATGGTGACGACGGCCATAGCCTGCCCTCGACCTTTCCATCGTGGCGCCTCCACGGCTAGGCCGCAGGGGCGCGAGCGGTTGCCACGACACCAGGCGGTGTCGCCCTAGCGTCACGTCGTCGCCCCAGCCCGCTCACGTGCGGCGGGACCGCATGGGCGGCGCTCCCGGGACAGCCAGCTGACGCCGGCCGAGACAGGAACCGCGAACGCGCGAAGTCACCTCGTGGCATACGAGGCGCGATCTCTAGTGTACGCCGCAACGAGCGTCGAGCCTCGCCGGGGCGCACACCAGGGCAAGAGTTCTCCACCGGTCGGGCAGTTGTCCACAGGGTGTTCCGCCTTCGGCCCCATCAGCCCCATCGAGCGGGCAGAGTGCAATCATGCACAAGCCGCTCGGCACCCTATTGGCTGCGGGTTTGACGGTACTGGTCATGTACTCGGCGCCACCGCCCCCGCTAGCGCCGCCCGCGACGGCAGCGCCGCCCGCGACGGCAAGAAGCGAGCCAGCCGCGGTCAGGAGCAAGCCAGTCGCGCCGGGTTGGAAGTTCGGCTGGCCGCTGCGCCCGGTCCCGGCGGTCAGCCGGGCTTTCCAGCCGCCCACATTCCCGTACGGCCCAGGTCACCGGGGGGTTGACCTGGTGGCAACCGAGGGTCAACCGGTGCTGGCGGCCGGCGCCGGGCTGGTCATCTACGCCGGTCCCCTCGCCGGTCGGGGCGTGCTCTCGGTGGACCACGGCGGTGGGCTGCGCACGAGTTACGAGCCAGTACTGGCCTCGGTCCACGCCGGCCAACTCGTCCAGGTCGGCGACCAGCTCGGCGTATTGAGCGCCGGCCATTCGGGATGCCCCACCGCGGCGTGCTTGCACTGGGGCCTGCGCCGCGACGGCGAATATCTTGATCCGCTGTTGTTGGTGCGACATGGCCACGTCCGGCTGTTGCCGTGGCCGCCGAACTGATGCTCACGCGGCGGGCGATTTAGGGTCGGCTTGATGCCGGTTCGGCACCAGCTTGATGCCGGAGCGTTACGCGCGTGGATGTGCCTGGTCGTGGGCCGCCCTTAGCCGATCCACGCTGACGTGGGTATAAAGCTGGGTCGACGAGAGCGTGGCGTGGCCGAGCAGTTCCTGAACACTGCGCAGGTCAGCGCCGCCGGCAAGCAGATGAGTCGCCGCGCTGTGCCGCATCCCGTGTGGTGAGAGGGCAGGCGTGCCAGGTATGGCGGCCACCGCCGCGTTGACCACCGAGCGGGCGACACGGGGATCCAGTCGACCGCCACGGATCCCCAGCAACAGTGCCGCTGGTGAACCGGTGGTGGCCAGTGCGTCTCGGCCGCCGTTAAGCCAACGTTTCAATGCGCGTTCCGCCGGCACACCGTAGATCACGGTTCGCTCACGCGAGCCCTTACCGAACACCGTCAGGGTGCGGCGCGCGAGCGCGACATCACCCAGGTTCAGCCCGCATAGCTCGGAGATCCGAACGCCGGTGGCATACAGCAGCTCCAGCACAAGCAGATCCCGTACCGCGACCGGATCGCCCTCGGCGGCACCCGCCGTCGCCGCCGAGAGCACGGCCTCGACCTGTGCCACGCTGAGCACCGCAGGCAAGAGCCGGTACGGTTTGGGGGCGGCCAACAAAGCCCCCGGATTGTGCGCGAGGGCGCCAGTCCGTACGGCCCACGCGGTGAACACCCTGGCCGAGGACGCGCGTCGGGCCAGCGTGGTCCTACTTACCCCGGATGCGCGCTGGTTGGCCAGCCAACGCCGCAGGACCGCCAGATCCAGGGCAGCTAAGCGATCGTGGTCGCGCGCAAGCATGCTCAGCAACCCGTCAAGGTCGCCGAGGTAGGCGCGCACGGTGTGCGGCGAGAGCGCGCGTTCCAGCGCCAAATAACGTTCGAACGCCGCCCTCACCTGTGCCAGCTGCTCGGGCAACTCGATACCGGCACGCGGTACACCGTCAGGGCCACTCACACTGGGCACAGTCCGGGTCAGCCCCTCCTCAGTCAAGCACCGCCACGCCGTGTTTGCTTCGTCCGGCGCCATCCGCCGGTTGTCCGTTCGACCAGGCCTCGCTGTTCCAGCTCCGCTAAAGCGGCCCGAACCAATTCAACCGGTAGGCCAGACTCGACCGACAACGTGGCCAGAGTGGTGGGCTCCTGGCGGGTAAACGCCTCGTGCACGCGCAGAACCCGGTCGCTCAGCCCGTCGGTGGCTCGCGCGGCCGGCAAACCGGGCAGCGCGGGCGCCAGGTCAGCACCGATGTGGCCGATCGCCTCGATGACCTCTTCCGACCGCGTCACCAGCACGGTGCCCGGCTCGCGCAGCAGCCGATGACAACCAACCGAGAGCGCCGAAGTCACCGACCCGGGAACCGCCATGACCGGACGCCCCAGCAGCGCGGCATCCGAAGCGGTGCGCCGCGAACCACTGCGCCAGCCCGCCTCTACCACGACAGTGCCGGAGGCCAAGCCGGCGATGATGCGGTTACGCACCAGGAAGCGATGCCGGCCGGGCCGTGCCCCTGGCGGATATTCGCTGAGCAACAGACCGTCGACCGCGATGCGCTCGAGCAGCCGAGCATGCCCGGCGGGATAACACCGATCCAACCCGCAAGCCAGCACAGCCACGGTGACACCCTCCGCGGCGAGCGCCCCTCGGTGGGCCGACCCGTCTATGCCATACGCGGCGCCGGAGATCACAGTACAGCCCTGCTGGACGACCCCAAACCCCAGCTCGGTGGCCACATAGTTGCCGTACCCGCTCGCCGCTCTCGCGCCGACGATCGCCACGGATCGCTCGACGATCTCGGCTAACCGCGCCGGCCCACGTGCCCATAGCGCCAGCGGGGCGGCCAGGTGCTCGTGCCCGCAATAGCTGTACGCGAGAAACGCCATGGCTGGCCAGTCGTCATCCTCCGGAACGAGCAATCGCGCTCCGAGCGCCTCGGCCGTGCGCAAGTCGGACATCGCGCGGTCACGCTCCCGGCGAGCGCCGGTCTCCGTCGCGACCACCTCGGGTACGTTGCCACGCCGCACCCGCGCCGCGGCCTCGACCGGACCGTGCTGCTCGACAAACGCGACGAGCGCCGGTGCCGGCGGCTCAGCCACACCCACCAGATACGCCCGAGCCAGCCGCACCTCCTCGGTA
>JAFASX010000029.1 GCA_019244295.1 Pseudonocardia sp. | reverse complement strand
TCGGTTGTGTTCGCGGAGCGGATGGCTGAGTGTGAGCGGGCGTTGGCGCCGTTCGTGGACTGGTCGTTGCGGAATGTGCTCGCTGACGAGGCGATGTTGCAGCGGGCCGATGTGGTGCAGCCGGTGTTGTGGGCGGTGATGGTGTCGTTGGCTGCGGTGTGGGGTTCGGTGGGTGTGGTGCCGGATGTGGTGGTGGGGCATAGTCAGGGTGAGATTGCCGCGGCGGTGGTGGCGGGTGGGTTGTCGTTGGAGGGTGGCGCGCGGGTGGTGGCGGTGCGGTCGCGGGTGATCGGGCGGGTGCTGGCGGGTCGGGGTGGGATGGTGTCGGTGTCGGCGTCGCGGGTGGAGGTTGAGGGGTGGTTGGGGCCGTGGGCCGAATGGTTGTCGGTGGCGGCGGTGAACGGTCCGGGGTCGGTGGTGGTGTCCGGTGAGATGGCGGCGTTGGACGAGTTTGTGGGCTGGTGTGAGGCCAGCGAGGTTCGGGCGCGGCGGATCGCGGTGGATTATGCGTCGCATTCGGTGATGGTGGAGGAGGTGCGTGAGGAGCTGGCCGAGCTATTGGGGGATGTGGTGGCTCGGGTGCCCGAGGTGGCGTGGTGGTCGACGGTCACGGGTGAGTGCGTTCGGGGCGCTGTCGCGGATGGGGGGTACTGGTATCGGAACTTGCGGGAGCCTGTCCGATTCGCGGACGTGGTAGGTGCTCTAGTAGCGGACGGGTTCAGAGTCTTCGTGGAACCCAGCCCGCATCCCGTGCTCACCTTCGGTGCGCACGACACCGCGGAGCAGGCCGGCGTTGACGTGACCGTGATTCCGACACTGCGGCGGGATATGGGCGGTCTTGACGCGTTGCAACTCGCGCTCGGTCAGGCGTGGGTGTCCGGTGTCCACGTCGACTGGTTGACCATGCTGCCGGGCCACCGCAACCGTAGCGTGGACCTTCCCACCTATGCCTTCCAACATCGGCATTACTGGTTGCCGATGAAGTCGGTAGTGGACGGTGGCTCTGAGTTGACCGCTCCGACCAGTGACGCCGAACTGGACGACTGGCAGTACCGGGTTGACTGGACACAGCTCACGCCACGACCGGACATCCACCTCCACGGCGCGTGGCTCGTGATCGGGTCCTCGGCCCAGACCGGCGACGATCACATCGCGTCGATCGTACGCTGGTTGGCCGCCTCGGGCGCCACACCGGTACTGATCACGCTGTCCGATTCGGCCACTGACCGGGTCGCGGCCGCCCAAACCGTCGCCGATGCCGTTGGTGACCTCACGGCGGTCAGCGGTGCGCTCTCGCTGCTTGCGCTGGACGAACGCCCGCACGCCCAGCACACGTTCCTGCCGGTCGGGATCGCGGGCACGCTCGCTCTCATCCAGGCGCTCGGCGACCTTGGACTGGAGGCTCCGCTATGGTGCGCCACCCTCGGCGCGGTGTCGGTCGGCGACGGCGACCCGGTGGCCAGCCCGGCGCAACAGTTGGCCTGGGGCCTTGGGCGGGTCGCCGCGCTCGAATACCCCCGCCGATGGGGTGGGTTGGTCGACCTGCCCGCCACACTCAACGACAGCACAGGGGTTCTACTGCGCCAAGCCCTTGCCGGCCGGGATGCCGAAGACCAGGTCGCGGTCCGCGCCACCGGCCTGTTCGGCAGACGGTTGGTTCGGACCGAGCTACCGGCGGAGCCCTCGGGCGGCCCGTGGCGGCCGGAGGGCACCACGCTGATCACCGGTGGTACCGGCGGTATCGGTACCCAGTTGGCGGCGTGGCTGGCCGCGCGCGGCGCGGAGCGCGTCGTGCTGATGAGTCGACGAGGACTCGCCGCGCCCGGGGCACCGAAACTGGTCGCCAGGGTCACGGCGCTCGGCACCAACGTGACGGTCGTCGAGTGCGACGTCGCGGACGCGGCCGCCCTGAAGCGGGTCGTCGACCAGCTGCGGGCCGACGGCCACGACATCCGTACTGTGCTGCACGCTGCGGCATCCGGGGTACTGGTGCCGCTGTCGGACACCGACCTCACCGAGTTCGCGGACACCGTCCGAGGCAAGATGGCCGGCGCGGTCAACCTGGACGCGATATTCGAGGATTCCGTCACCGACTTCGTCCTGTTCTCCTCGATCTCCGGCGTATGGGGCAGCGCCGTGCACGGCGCCTACGCGGCGTCCAACGCTTTCCTGGACGGCCTGGCCGAACACCGCCGGTCCCTGGGCCATACAGCGACCTCGATCGCCTGGGGCATCTGGGATCCCGCCGGCGGCGGCGGTATGGCCGCCGCCTTGGCGGAGGACCGGCTGCGGGCCCAGGGCATCCCATTCATGTCCCCGGCGACCGCGCTCGACGGCCTGGGCCGGATCCTCGGCGGTGACCAGACCGTCGCTGTGTGCGCCGCGGTCGACTGGAACCGCTTCGCACCGGTGTTCACGTCGGTCCGGCCCAGCCGGCTGATCGGTGACCTGCCCGACGTGCGGCGGATCCTGGGCGCCAACGAGGCGGACCAGGAGGACGGGAACGACGCGTCCGCCGCGCTGCGGAGCCGGCTGCGCAACCTGTCCGATGTCGACCGACTCGGCAAGCTGGTCGAGCTCGTCCGCGAGCAGGCCACCAGGGTGTTGGGCTACGGCTCCCCGGACGAGATCGCCGCCAACCGTGCCTTCCGCGACCTGGGTTTCGACTCACTGACCGCTGTGTCGATGCGGGACCGGCTTGGCACGGTCACCGGTCTCTCCCTCCCGGTGACCGTCGTGTTCGACCACTCCAGCGTCAGCACGCTCGCGCGGCACCTCAGAGACAAGCTATTCGGCGCCGCCCACCAGGCCAACGCCGTCGTCGCCACCCCCGCCGTCGTGACCGCTGTCACCGACCCGGGCGACTCGATCGCCATCGTGGGTATGGCCTGCCGTTATCCCGGCAACGTGCGCAGCCCCGAAGATCTGTGGCAGCTGCTGGTCGACGGGCGGGACGCGTACTCGGAACTGCCACTGGACCGGGGTTGGGACGTCGATGAGATGTACCACCCTGATCCTGACCAACCTGGCCGATCGTACTTGCGTGGCGGGTACTTCTTGCACGATGCAGCCTGGTTCGACCCGGCGTTCTTCGGCATCTCGCCGCGTGAAGCGCTGGCGATGGATCCGCAGCAGCGGCTGGCTATGGAACTGGCGTGGGAGTCGTTCGAACGGGCTGGTATCCCCATCGACACCATGCACGGCGAGCCGGTCGGTGTGTTCGTCGGAGCCGCCTACCAGGGTTACGGCGGCGACCCAAGGCAGGCAGGCGCGGATGTCGAGGCCCACATTGTAGCCGGTATCTCCACCAGCGTGCTGTCCGGCCGGGTGTCCTACGCGTTCGGGCTGGAAGGCCCGGCAATCACCGTGGACACCGCCTGTTCGTCCAGCCTGGTGGCGATCCACCTGGCGGCACAGGCCCTGCGCCATGGCGAGTGCACCATGGCGCTGGCCGGCGGTGTGACCGTGATGGGCGCCCCGCTGGCGTTCGCCACCTACAGCAGGCAACGAGCTCTGGCGATGGACGGTCGGTCGAAGGCGTTCGCGGCCGAGG
>JAFASX010000117.1 GCA_019244295.1 Pseudonocardia sp. | reverse complement strand
CCTAGTGACCGCGTCCACTCAGTGGTGTTCAGCCCCGACGGACATATCTTGGCCACCGCCGACGCCGACGGTACTGCGCGGCTGTGGGACGTGAGCACCCCCCGCCACCCCAGCCCACTGGAGACCCTCACCGGCCATACCAAAGCCGTCTATTCAGTGGCCTTCAGCCCAGATGGACACACCCTGGCCACCGGCAGCGAAGACAACACCGCACGGCTATGGGAAACCGACGTTGACATCGTCGGCAAGCAAATCTGTGCCATCGCATGGCCCGTAATCACGAAAACCGAGTGGGACCAATACCTACCCGACCTGCCGTACCGACCCCCCTGTCCATGAACGACCAGTATCAAGCGTGTGGACTGGTTGAAGCATCCAACGAACCGGAGAAGAAAGGGATCTACCATGCATGCGATCAGTCCCCGCAGAATCACGGCCGCCGCAGCACGCCGGTGTGACTTCATACTTGCCGCAGTAGTGATTCTCACCACGCTAGGAATCGCGCCAGGATCAGCGGCGGCCGAGCCACGGCCACAACCAACGGGTTATGCGATCAGTGGCGTGGACACCGCCGAGTGGCAGCACGATAATGGCGCGGCGATCGACTGGTCAAAAGTGCGAGCCGCAGGCATAAAGTTCGCGACGGTGAAAGCGACCCGGGGAGTCAATATAGCCGACCCATACCTGAAGACCGACCTCGAAGCGGCCCGAACGGCAGGTCTGGCTGTCGCTCCCTATCACTTCTACACGGGAACGGAACCCAACACGGGAGCCGCGCAAGCCGACCGATTCATCGCCGCAGTGAAGAACATCGGCTACACCGGGCACCGCCCAGGCGATCTGCCACCGGTCTTCGATCTCGAATGGGTCGACGTCGACCCCAACAAGGGCAAATGCCCTTCCCACGTTTCGGCAGACGACGCCAAGGCATGGCTCGACAAGGTGCAGGCGGCGTTCGACCGGCAACCAATCATCTACACACAGAAAAGATTTCTAGACGAGTGCATGGGCTCGACCACCGCGTTCGCTCAGTACAAGTTACAGCTCGCGGACTACCGCCAGTCGATCACCGAGCCCCCGCTGCCCAACGGCTCAACCACCTGGACCATCTGGCAGTACGCCGGCGACGCGAGTCGCGACGGCATCAGATCGAAAGTACCTGCAGACGTCTTCAACGGAACCCAATCCGACCTCGATGCCCTGGCCAACCGCTGACATGAACTGACATGAGACGACTCTACTGTCGTTTCCGTGGGTAGGTTGATCTTCGGTTAGTACTTGTTTTGGGCTGGATGCAGAGCGGGGCCAAAACACATTGCCGTCACACCCCACACCCCACAAAACAATCATTCAACAGGCCAAGTGGGCCAGCTCCCGTTGCCGGACCGGACCTGAAACAAGCTGCCGAAAACACCACGTCAGCGGCGGCCAACGCCGACCCAGGAAAAGCCGGCACGGCGAAGGACCGCCGGATCGAGCAGGTTGCGGGTGTCAACGACGGTGGGGTTGGCGGCCAGCTTGGTCATCGCGGGCCAGTCCAGCGCCCGGAACTCCGGCCACTCGGTCAGCACCGTAATCGCGTCGGCGTCCTTGGCCACCGCCATCGGGTCGTCAGTGACGACGATCCCGTCGGTCAGACCAGGCACCGCGGCCGGGCATCCTGGGTCGAAGGCTGTAAGCTCCGCGCCTTCGGCGCGAAGGCCCTCGGCAACCGTCAGCGCAGGCGAGTCGCGCAGATCGTCGGTGCCTGCCTTGAAAGTTAATCCGAGCAGCCCAACGCGCTTACCGCGCAGCGACCCGCCGACGGCGGTCCGGATCTTGTCAACCATCCGTCCGCTTTGCCGCTCATTGGTCTCCAACGACGCCTTGAGCAGGGGAAACTCCAGCCCCGCCGCGTCGCAGATCTGCATCAGCGCGTGGGTGTCCTTGGGCAGGCATGAGCCACCCCAGCCGGGACCCGGCTTGAGGAACGCCTGTCCGATCCGGCGGTCGTAGCCCATGCCTTCGGTGACCTCGTGTACGTTGGCGCCGAGGCGCTCACACAGCTCGGCCATTGCGTTAACGTAGGACAGCTTCATTGCGAGGAAGCAGTTCGCCGCGTACTTGACCATTTCCGAACTGGCTGCGTCGGTGAGCAACGTTGGCGCGCCGAGCCGGGAGTACAGCGCCGCGACCCGCTCGGCGGCGTCTTGCTGATCGCAGCCGACTACGATCCGGTCTGGGTTGAGAAAGTCGTGTACGGCAGAGCCTTCACGCAGGAACTCCGGGTTGCTCACCACGGCAATGTCGCGGCGGCCGAGTAGCTGTTTGGTGCGCGCCGCTGTGCCGACCGGAACGGTGGATTTGTTCACCACGACGCAGCCGCTAGGCAGTAGATCGCGAATCTCCCGCGCGACAGTTTCCACAGCTGTCAAGTCGGCGGCGCCGCCGGTACCCATGGGAGTCGGTACGCAGAGGAAGACGACCTCGACCGGCTCGTCGGACAGCTCGGTCGGCGCGATTGCGTTACGGGCGCCGACCACGAACTTGAGCCGCCCGGCCGCTAAGCCCTCGGTGACCAGCTCGGTCAGTCCTGGCTCGAGGATCGGCACATCGCCGTGACGCAATCGGGCGATCTTCTGAATATCCACGTCGGCACACACCACTTCGTGCCCCAACGAGGCCAGGCAGGCTCCAGTGGTCAGGCCCACATAGCCGGTACCGATGACAGCGATCCGACGGACGAACATCCGTGCTCCTCAGGGACGTGAAGTATATGGATGGCTGTGACTCAGCCGCAGGAGATGTTGGTCAGTCCCTTGCCAGCGCCGGTGGCCCGGTTGGTGCAAGACACCCGGTTGCGGTCCTTGTTCTTGGTCACGTTGATCCCATAACCCGGACCGTTCACCACAGCGTTGTTGTTGTCGAACACGTTGTCCTTGCCCCAGCCATCGAGAACTTCGTGCACTGAGAAACCGTCCCGAGAACTCCCTGTGCCGGTGTTACCGATGATCTGCCACCCGTTGCCTTTGACATTCACCCAGGACTCCGCATCCGAGTTCGGGCCGTTGAACGTGTTCCCCCGCACGATGCCCCCGGTCGTGCCTTCCTTGATGTCTATGGCTTCAGCGGTGTTCTGGGACATGGTGTTGTTCTCCAGCAGGTTGCGATCGCTGCGGTCTGGCTGGCCGTCGGTGTACCGGTCCCAGTTGCTCTTGGCGCTGCCGACGTACATGCCCTCGCCGAACTTGGGGACGCGCAGCCCCGTGTTGCGTACCGTGGTGTTGCGTACCACATTGTCGCTGCTGTTGCGCCGCAGGTGTAGCCCTTCGTCGCCAATGTTCTCGATGAGCAGGTTGTCGATCACGTTGTGTTGGGCATTGTCAGCCATTACTCCCTTCTGACCGCCGCGCACGGTAAAGCCAATCAGCTGCCACCAGCTGGTTCCGTTGAGATACATCGCGTAGTTAACGTTTTCGGCGTCGATCACCGCGTCCCGGCCGCCGCACAGCACGATCGGTTGCTGCTGGGTGCCGTTTCCGGTGGCGATGAATTTGCCCGCATAGGTACCGGCGGCCATCTCGATGATCACACCTGGGTGCGCGGCGCGCAGTGCCCCAGCCAGCTCGGCGCCGTCGTGCACGGTGACGGTTCCTGGCCTGGGGCAGCCCGGGCTGGACGGCACGGTCGAAGGACCGTTCGCGTTCGGTGCCGGTCCGGGCGGCTTTTCGGGGGCTCCGCAGGCGGTGATGATCAACAGCCCGGCCATCGCCCCGATCAGCGGCCGGACCAGCTTCAGGCATCGCGACCCGACGCTCGCTCGGTTCATCCTTCAGACACCACCGTCACTCGGGTACCGTTAGGTGAAGGCCCAGGTAGCTCTGGATGCTTTCCGTTGCGGGCATCGGCTTGCGCGGGCGCGGTCATCGGGACACCAGGCTGGGTCTTCGGAGCGGTACGAAAGGTCGGGACCGGGTTCGGGTCCAACAAGGTAGGCGCCAGAGTATCCCGGTCGACGCTGGGCAGCGCATCTGCGGATGCCAAACGCCGGCTCTGGGTAGGCACAGCGGTCGTCGGCGGGTCAACCGGCGCCTCGTCTGGCGGCTCGATCAGCGGCTCAGCCGAGACGACGCTCGCTGATCTGGTTTTTTGGTATGGGTTGTGTGGCACGACGACTCGGTTGCGGCCGTGTCTGGAATAGACTCTGGCGGCTAGCGGAAAGACTAGGATCAGTGCCCAGAGCAGGATCAGCGGATGTTTGCGGACGAAGTTTGCCGTGTACTGCGCTTCGTCGCGTTCAAGGACCCAGTTGTGATCGTCATTGCCGGAAATGTCGACGGTCGCACCGAACGCGATACGAATCAGGTCGATCGCGCTGGGACCCTGACCGGACAGTCGGTTGTCCACGACTGACGAGCCGCCGCTGGTGCCTTTGATCGAGACCGCGTGCATAGTGACCTGATCGATCTCGTTCCCCGTTATCTTGACCACTGAGTTGTCTACTTGGACCGCGATGAGCGCATCGGTGACGGTATTGCGCTCCACCACGGCGTCCCGAGATCGGTCCCGAATAGCCACCCCGAACCCGCCGGGGGCGCTGATCCGGTTGTCTCTCAGCGCCACGCCCTGGGTGTTGCCACGTACCACCACGCCGTCTTTGTTCGCCTCGACGCTGTTGTGAGTCAGCTCCGCGGACTGCGCCCTGGCCACCAGAATGCCGTGCTCCGCGTTGCCTCTGGCGGTGCTGCCGTCAATCACGAAACCGCCGACCGGCGCGGGCGACACTCCGCTGGCATTCGGTCCATCGGCCAGCGGCGTGCCATCGAGGTATACGCCGTTGCGGGCGTTGCCGGAGGCGGTGACCTCACGGATGGATATCTGATGCGACCCCCGAGCCACCGCGACGCCGTTACGTCCGTTGTTCGCGGTGGTGACCTTCCAGATCTGGGTGCCCTCCGACAGGCGGTGCACCGAGATGCCGTCCATCGCGGAACCGCGCACCTCTCCACCATTGATCAACAGGCCCTTGCTGCGACTGGTGAAAATGCCGTAGTGGTTGCCGATGAAGCTGGAGTCCCTGGCGGATCCGGTGGCTATGTCGGCGGCGCCACCGGTCCAGGCGACCCCGCCGGTGCGGCCGCTCCAGAACCCGAGGTTGGTGGCCATGACCGCGTTCAGATCCATCCTGCCCCCGATGCTGCGTAGGTAAGAGCGACCGTCAGTCGGGTCGGTGTCCGGAGCGTTCTTGGTCGGATCCCAGCTGGTCACCGTGAGCGGCCGGCCTGGCGCGCCTTCCAGAGCGATCGAGCCTTTGAAGGACACGATGCTGGTAAATCCTTGCGGGCCGCTGGTCATCCGCAATGTGCCGCCCGGCGCGTTGATATGCAGCTGGGCGCTGGGGCCGACCAAGACGCTGCGCTGTAACAGCACGGTTCCGTCAGGCTGGGGGACAGCGGCGTGTATGTTGATCAACGCAGGTAGGTCGTAGGGCGTTGGCCGGGCCGGCAGTACCACGGTTGCCGGCGCGGTGCCGATGGGCACCTCAAACGGCGCAACTTTCCCGGCCAGGCGGCCGACGATGGCGAAAAGACGCTCGTCCTCCGCGGCGACGAGGTTGGCCTGCTTCGGATCGAAGGTGGCCGTGGGGTCCTTCAGCGCGGCGTTCGCGCCGAGACCGGCCTCGGTCTCCTCAATGCTTACCAGGGGTGTCTGGTTGTCGGTATCAACGGTGGGAATGCCGAGCACTAGCATGCCGACGCCGAGCGACAGACTGGTCAGGACACCCACCGCGGCGAACAAAAAATTCAAGAGCTGGCCGGAATTTCCTGCACCGGGCTCAGGCTGCGTCACGACGGGCCTCCGGCTGCAGGCTTGCGTTGTCCTGGCCTTCGCCTCCGACGAGGTTGTGGCGCCTGGTCAACCAGCCCTGTTTGTTCATGGTGAAAAGGGCGAATGTCTTGATTGGCAGCGCCACGAGCATAACCACCACAGTGACCAGCGGCAGGATGGTGAGGTCGATCGGGCGCGCGCGCAGGTGCGAGATGCTGCGGATGGCCCGACCGATGAACATCCAGGTCAGGCCGAGCGCTATGGCGATATCACGCTGTGGGCTGAACCACGCCGCCACGATGTAGTAAACGGCGGCGAACATCGTCACCGGGGTGAACAAGATCTGGAATACCGTGAGTTGGGAGATGAACGGAACCCGCCAGATCCAGCCTTTGTAGATCGCCGTCAGGTAGCAACGGTACGAGTTGCGACTCCAGCGCACCCGTTGTTTGCAGAACGCCTTGAAGCTCGCCGGGAACATGGACAGCGCCCGGGCGGTGTCCTGATGCACCGTCTTGAAGCCTTGCGCAAGGACTAGCCACGTCAGCCGGCCGTCGTCGCCAGCGACGCATTGGCGACCGAAGAAGTATTCGTATTCGAGGTTTTCCAGCACCGGAAGAACCGCGGACCGGCGGTATGCGGCCGTGCGACCGGACAGACAGACCACCGCTCCGCGCCTACCGGTTGCCGGAACGTAGTCGAGGTAGCGAAGGTCGATGATCCAGTCGGCGACCCGGCGCCAGATGCTGGAGAACGGCTCGTAGACGTTCTGCCGAGTGCCGACCCCGCCGACCGTCGGGTCCGCGAAGGGCATCTGCACGGCGGCCAGCAGACCAGGCTGCCAGCGGGTGTCGGAATCAGTGAGCACCAGGATCTCGTGCTTGGCCGCCCGAATGCCGACGCCTAGCGCAGACCGCTTGCCGTGGTGCGCGAACATCATTACGTGGATCTTGGGATCGTTCCGCGCGATGAGCCGGTCTCTCGCCTCGGTGTCTTGAAGATCCAGCACGATGATGATTTCCGTGGGATCCTGGGCCAGCCAGGTCTCCAGACAGTCTTCGAGAACGTCGGGGTCTTCCCGAAAGGACGGCACCACGACTGACGTGGTGGTGCGGAACTCATTGATAGTTGGTCGATAGAACAGCGACATCAGCTTGCGCGTGAACCACATACCCCAGGACAGGGCACCAATGACGCCGATCGGAAAGAACAGAGTCCAACGGTCGGAGATCGTGTCGAGAATGTAGTTCATCGATTGCCCGCGAACCCGACGAGGTAGGGCGGGCGATCGGTGGCAACACGAACGTGATGCACGATTCCCCATTCGTGGTCGGATGTTGGAGGACAAGCGTCGGCTCAGTCGTCGGAAGGTGGACCGGGTTGGTGGTTGGGGAGCATGCCGGCCGACCGCCCGAAAGTAGCACTCGGGACGAGTGCCGTGGCTGTTGGCCCCGGGTGTCAAGAAGATCGACGAACTGTCACCAAGCGCATTCACTCAGTCGGCTGGGCTGAGTGCGCGCTGATAGAACTGTTATGGCTGTTATTCGTGACCGAGGGCGCTCGGTAAAACCGCTCTCGGCGACCAAGTCGAACGAGCCGCAGCCACTCGGTGAACCCCGAGGGATCACGCTTGGAGATCAGGAAGTACCAGCCGAACCGGAACACCTCGAGTGCTCCGATCAGGCGCATGCCGCGCTGACCGAACAGGTAGCCTCGATTGCGGTAAGTGTAGTAGCGCTTGACCGAGTCTTCTGGATCTTGTGCGTGCAGCCAGCCGCCCAACATCGGCTTGAACTCGTCGCGTCCGTTCGGGTGTACGTAGACCGCTCGTAGGCAGGTGCCAAAGCTCAACCCGGAGCGGACCACCCTTCGGTGCATCTCGACCTCGTCGCCCCGGATGAACAGCCGTAGGTCGGGTACCCCCACCACATCAAGGGTGTCGGCGCGAAACAGCGCGCCGTTGAAAAACGACGCGATGCCGCTGAGCAGCTCCTGATCGCCGAGGGCGCTTCGGCCTCGGTGCCACCGTAAACCGCGCCGCAGCGGAAAGGCCAGCCGGTCTGGGTCGGCCTGGTCGGCGACCACTGGGGAGACCACAGCAAGCTGGTGGCGGCGGGCGGTGTCCATCAGCGTAGCCAGCACGTGCCCATCGGCCGCGTGGCCGTCGTCGTCGCCCAGCCACACCCAGTGCGCGCCCATGGCCAGCGCATGCAGCATGCCGAGCGCGAACCCGCCGGCACCGCCCAGGTTGTGCCAGGACGGCAGATAGGTGGTCGGCAGCGCACAGGCCGCCACCACGGCCCTGGTGCGCTCGTCCGGCCCGTTATCCACGACAACCAGATGCGCGATTGGATGGGTTTGCTCAGCCATCGCTGTCAACGAACGAACCAGCAGCTCAGGGCGGTGTCGCGTGACCACGACGGCGACCACGCTGTCTGCCGCTAGCGCGGCCTGTGAGTGCGGCGTGTGGTTATAGCCATGCTCGCCGCTCACAGGGCCCTGCCAACCACGTCATGGCCCTTGTAACAGTGCAGCACCTCGCGTAGTGGACCGTGCTGCCGAATCTGCCCGTGGTCCATCCAGATCGCCGAGTCGCACAGGTCGACCAGAAACTCGTCGGAGTGACTGGCGAACACCAGGATTCCGGATCGTTCGACCAACGCGTTGAGCCGGTCGCGGGCTCTGGCCAGGAAGTCGGCGTCGACCGCGCCGATTCCTTCGTCCAGTAGCAGGATTTCCGGGTCGATGCTGGTCACCACGCCGAGCGCGAGGCGAACCCGCATGCCGGTGGAGTACGTGCGCAACGGCATGGACAGGTAGTCGCCCAGCTCGGTGAACTCCGCGATGTCGTCGATCCGCTGCATCATCTGCTTGCGGGTCATGCCGAGGAACAACCCTCGCACCAGGATGTTCTCGTAGCCGGATATCTCCGGATCCATGCCGACTCCGAGGTCGAACACCGGGGCCACCTTGCCAACGATGGACGCTCGGCCCCTGGTCGGTTCGTAGATCCCGGACATCAGCCGCAGCAAGGTGGACTTGCCGGCGCCGTTGTGCCCAATTAGTCCGACGCGGTGACCCTGACGCAGCGACAGGGTGATTCCGCGCAGTGCCTCGATGATCGGGACCCCACCATCCGTCCCGATCAGGCCGCCGGCGTTACCTGGCCTGGATTTGCCGAATCCGGCCTTGCTTAGTCCGGCTTTGCCCAGGACGGCTTTCTTCAGGGAGCGACTCTTCGCGTCGAAGATCGGGAAGTCGACATAGGCGTCGACGATGTCGATGCTGACCATGTTTTCTTGGAATTCTCTAGATCCAGTAGGAAACACGGGAGCGGTAGTTGCGCAGGATCACGAGCGCGGCCGCCCAGCCCAGCACGGTAATCCCACTGACCACCCACCAGTGCCGCCAGATGGTGGGATCGCCGAGCAGCGGGCGGCGGACGATCTCCACGAAGTGCATCACCGGGTTGAGCTCGGCCAGCTGCGCGCGCGCTCCGGTGGTGCCGCCTCGGGAGCGGAAGTCGTCGTAGCTCCAGACGATCGGAGTCATGAAGAACAGCAATTGGGTGATGCTGCCGATGATCGGCGGGATGTCCCGGAACCGAGTGGCGATGATCCCGGAAAAGATGGCGATCCAGCCGCCATTGAGTACCAGCAAGGCGAACGCTGGCACCGCGAGGAGCACATTCCAACCGAGAGCCCTGGGGAATACCGCGATCAGCGCGGCCCATACCACCAGGTTGTGCAGGAAGAACAGCGTCTGGCGCCAGACCAGCCGGAACACGTGCACGCTCAGCGGCGCCGGCAGGTGCTTGATCAGTCCTTCATTGGCGATGAAGACCTCCGTGCCTTCGAGAATGCAGCCGCTGACGAAGTTCCAGATAATCAGGCCGGTAGCCAGATACGGCAGGAATTTGTTGATCTCCTGCTGGAAAAGGGCCGAGTACAGGATGCCCATCGCCAACGCGATGACACCCATGCTGATGCTGATCCACAGTGGCCCGAGCACTGACCGCCGGTAGCGCTGCTTGATGTCCTGCCAGCCAAGGTAGCCCCATAGCGAACGCTGCGCCCAACCCAGGCGCAGGTCCTCAACCGCTCGCCGCCAGCTCCGCGAGTCGGCGGCGAGCGGCAGCTGGACGTCGATAGGCGCACCGCTGGACATGACTGCCAACGGTACCTGGGTGACTTCGGTGGTGGGGCCACGGGCCGTCACCGGGCGACTACTGGTACCGCTATAGGTATTGTCCGGTGCCTCGGCCAAGGCCTTCGGGCAATTGGCCACTCTGTCCACTGGGACCGGGTGGTAGGCCACGGCGTATCTGCTCCAACTGTTGGCGGGCGGCCATCTGCTGGGCGAATAACGCCGTCTGGATGCCGTGGAAGACACCTTCCAGCCAGCCGACCAGCTGCGCCTGCGCGATTCTCAGCTCGGCGTCGGATGGCACGGCGTCTTCGGGGAACGGCAGACTCAGACGGTGCAGCTCCTCCCGCAGCTCGGGTGCCAGGCCCTGCTCAAGCTCCTTGATGGAGTTCTCGTGGATCTCGCGCAACCGGGTGCGGGAGGCTTCGTCGAGCGGCGCCGCGCGAACCTCCTCGAGCAGCTGCTTGATCATGGTGCCGATGCGCATCACCTTCGCCGGCTGTTCCACCATGTCGGTGAAGCCTGAGGACCCCGAGTGTTCATCTTCCCGGCCGCTGGACATTCGGGCCACGCCGACCGGCTGGCCGTCCGGGCCGATCACCATAACCTGCTGCTCGCCGTTGCCCGATCGCTCCGAAGACTGTGTCATAATCCGACCTCGCGCTCGTTCCGCTCCTGTGCTCGCCTGTGTTCCCCACAGCTCCGCCGCCATGCGCGTTCGCTGCCGTCTTCGCGTCTCACAGCTTCTATCCTGGCCTGGTCGGTCGAATCGGGTGCGGGGATTCTTCATGATCAACTTGTGGGTGCCGTTACCGTAGTGTGATGCCCTTCGATGTAGCGCGGGTACGCGGACTGATCCCCGCGCTGGGTGACGGCTGGGTCCACCTCGACGCTCCGTCCGGTACGCAGTGCTCCGAGCAGGTCGCGTTGACTATGGGTACGGCTATCCGGGCCCCGGTCTCGGCCCCGGGTGGTGCGTTTCCGGCTTCCCAGCGGGCCGAGGTGATCGAAGACGCCGCCCGGCAGGCCATCGCCGACCTGGTCGGTGCCGATGCGAGCGGTGTCGTGTTGGGACCCAGCCGCGAAGTACTGCTGGGTCGGCTGGCGGACTCACTCGCGCAGACCTGGGAGATGGGTGAGGCGATTGTGCTCTCCCGGCTCGACGATGTGGCGAACGTAGCGCCGTGGGAACGAGCGGCCAGGGCTCGCGGGGTGGTGGTGCGTTGGGCGGAGATCGAGATTGAGACCTGCCAGCTGCCTGAGTGGCAGTATGACCAGCTGTTGGACAATTCGGTCCAGCTGGTCGCCGTCACCGCCGGTTCGGAGCATGTCGGGACTCGCCCTCAGGTAGCCGCGATCGCCGAACGGGCGCATCGCACGGGTGCTCTCATGGTGGTGGACGGGCACGCGGCGGCCGCATGTGGGCCGCTGCGACTGACCGACCTCGGGGCGGACGTGCTCGCCCTGTCCCCAGCGACCTGGGGCGGTCCGCAGTGCGGCGCGCTGGTGTTCGCCGAGCCGGACTTGTTGGAACGGTTGCCGTCGTGCTCACTTCGGCCGAGTGCGGCCGGCCCGGAACGGTTGGAGGTCGGCCCGCACTGTTATCCGCTGCTCGCCGGCTTGGTCGCGTCGGTTGACTACCTGTCTTCGCTGGACGACACGGCGCAGGGCGAGCGCCCGCAGCGGTTGGCCACGTCATTGCGCGCGGTCGCCGACTACCAGTCCGAGCTGCTGTCCGCGCTGGTCTGCGAATTGCGATTCATCCCCCAGATCATGATCGTTGGCGATCCGAGCGGCGGAGTGCCAGCGGTGGCGTTCACCCATGACGCGCGCAAGGCGCCGGACGTTGTTGACTACCTGGCCGAACGCGGTGTGTGCGCGATCGCCGACCTTGGTGAGCACGGCGTTCTGGAACATCTCGGCAGCGCGGAGGTCGGCGGGGTGGTCCGGGTCGGCCTCGCGCACTACACCACCCGTTCGGAAGTTGACCAGTTGGTGTGCGCATTGACCGAGATGACCTGATTCGCTTGCCGCTCAGCGGCCGCGCAGGAGCAGCACCTTGCCCACCACGCCGCCCTCGTCGAACAGACGGTGTGCTTTGGCCGCCTCGGACATCGGCAGCTTCGTATGCACCACCGGGGAGACCCGCCCGGATTCGATCAGCGGCCAGAGGCCGGCGCGAACCGAAGCG
Organism: Pseudonocardia sp.; assembly: GCA_019244295.1. GTDB lineage: Bacteria > Actinomycetota > Actinomycetes > Mycobacteriales > Pseudonocardiaceae > Pseudonocardia. The sequence continues at coordinate 2,695 of JAFASX010000117.1, read as the reverse complement.
ACGATCGCTGCCTTGCCATCTGGGCCCTCCGTTGGTCGCCCGCGCAGGTTGGTGGCGGCTACCACGCCACACTTGCGCAGCAGCTTGCCTAGGTTGATCTCGGCCTTGCCGCCGCCCTGCATGCCGATCACGATCAGCCGCCCGCCAGGGGCTAACCGGTCGATGTTGTCGGCTAGAGCGGCGGCTCCCATGTTGTCCAGGATGACGTCCGCGCCCCGGCCGTTGCTTGCGCCCCGCAGCTGTTCGGCGATGTCTTTGGCGTGGTAGTTGAAGGCCAGCTCAGCGCCCAGCTCTCGGCATTTCCGCAGGCGCTCCGGGCTGCCGGCGGTGGCCGCCACTTTGGCTCCGAGCGCCGCCGCCACCTGGATGGCATGGGTGCCGACACCGCCGCTGCCGCCCTGGATCAGCACCAGCTCGCCAGCCTGCAGCCTGGCCACCCCGACCAGGTTGGACCAGACCGTGCAGGCCACCTCGGGTAGTCCGCCAGCCTCTTCCAACGTCACTCCGGCGGGCACCGGCAGTAGATGCGCGGCGGGCACCGCGACCTGTTCGGCGTAGCCGCCGCCGGACAGCAGCGCGCATACCTCGTCACCAACTCGCCATGTCGACACCCCGATGCTCAGAGCGGCGATCCGGCCGGAGCACTCCAGCCCGAGGATCTCTGACGCACCCGGCGGCGGGGGATAGAAGCCTTGTCGTTGCAGAAGATCGGCGCGGTTTACGGCGGTGGCCGCGATGTCAATCACCACCTCGCCCTGGCCAGGTTGTGGATCGGGGACCTCGCTCCACTCCAACACCTCGGGACCACCGTGCTCACGAGTGACGATTGCGTACATGGCTCGCACGTTATCTCGGAGGCGACGATCATGCTGAGCCCCGCGCGCGGCTTGTGCCCAGCCTGACCTTCTTCCGACAGCGCGGACACCCTATGCTTCTGTGGGTTCACCTATGTGATATGAAAATGTAGGTTGTTGGCCGTTGTCTATTCAGGAGTAGCCATGCCAGCCGCGCTACCGTATGAGCCTTTGTACGAGTTGACCTATGCTAAGTACTCGTCCCAGTGCCTGCAGGTGATCGCGGACATGGGAGTCGCCGACCACATCGGGAACCAACCAGTGTCGATCGCTGATCTGGCGTCGTCTTGTCGTGCTGATCCCGATGGTCTCGACCGGGCGTTGCGCCTGTTGGCGGCCCACGGCGTGTTTGCCGAACAAGACGGTGGCTGGGCGCACACTCCGTCGTCCAGGCTGTTGCGTAGTGATCATCCGATGAGCATGCGCGCCGCTATCCTGATGCACGGTTTGCCGCATATCGTGGCCAGCCTGGGTGCGCTGGAATATTCGGTCCAGACCGGTGGACCGGCCAGCGCCACCCTCGACCCCGGAGGTCTGTGGGGATACCTGCGGAAGCACCCAGACGAGGCCGCGGTCGTCAATCAAGCTATGCGGGCACGAGCCAATGCGCTTATCGCGTCGGTGCTTGACGCCTACGACTTCACCCCGTTCGGCACGATTGCTGACATCGCGGGCGGCCTGGGTCATCTGCTGCGGGCGGTGCTGGACGCCGCGCCGGCCGCCCAGGGCATTCTGTTTGACCAGCCAAGCGTCATCGCCACAGTCGAAGTTGATCATCCTCGGTTGACCGTATGGCCTGGTGACTTCTTTTCCGACCCGCTCCCGACCGCCGACGCCTACCTCCTCATGCACGTTATTCACGATTGGGCCGATCCGGAGGCGGTCGCCATTCTGGGAGCGGTGCGGAAGGGCGCGCGCACTGGTTCAACCGTGTTGCTTATCGAAAGCGTCATCTCGGAAGAAGGCGCCGACCTTGTGACGCTGGCTTTGGATATCAACATGCTGGTCGCGACCGGTGGCCGCGAGCGGACGCTGAGCCAGTTGGGTGGGCTGCTCGAGCGGGCCGGCTTCCGGACCCGCCGGGTGATCGACACGACCGGCCCGGCGAGCATCATTGAGGCCGGTGCGGTCTGAGGTAATGAGCGGGCATCCCGATTCGTGCCTCTGGGTAGGCATTTCGATTGCGGGAAGCCCGCTCGTACCCGGGAGTTAGTTCTACGAGTTGGTCGGAGCTGGGCTGGTCGAATTGTGCGCGGCGGTAGCCGAGCGGGGGGTGGCAACCCGGGTAGCGGTTACGGTGTCTTGATCACGAGTGCCAGCGACTCGGACGGTATCTCCGACGTTGAATTGTCCGGCATTGGCCGGGGCGGCTTTGGTTCCATACTGAGTCCGCGGGGTCAGGGTGACGTTTATGTCCTTGCCTTGGGCGGTGTGTATCGTCCACGTGGAGCCGTTGATCGCGCTGATTTTGCCGGTGACGCCCTGGTGATGCTTAGCTGGTGCGGAGGCGGCTGGCGGTGATGCCGGTGCAGGCGCTGATCCGGACGGCGCGGCCGTGTTTCCTCCGGAGCAGCCGGCGACAGCCGTGGTAATCCCGGCGGCGGTGGCGACGGCTAGCGCAATACGCCTGGTTTGGCGCGAAGCGCGGCTGGTCGAACTGGTCGAACGGGTTGCGGTGGTGTCGGTCATTCGGATCATCTCCCTGGTGGGCCCATTCGCCGGTGTTATCCGGCTGGTGAGCGGTGTTGTTGCGGTGTTTGTGCCGCGATGTGTGCCCGCAACAATGCAGCCCGGCGCTAAGAGGAGTCTGTGATTCAGTGATCCCGACAGGTTTCTTCAGC
>JAFASX010000014.1 GCA_019244295.1 Pseudonocardia sp. | reverse complement strand
GTGCGCCGAGTTCGTGCCCAAAGCCCCGGGATTAACCACCCGCCAACTCGCCGCCCGGCTACAACGAGCGATCCTGGCCATCGACCCCGACTTCGCCCGCCGCCGCTACCGGGAAGCGACACGACGACGCGGAGTCACCTACTGGCTGAACACCGACGGCACCGTCACTGTGGCTGGTCACGGGCTAGACCCCGGCGAGGCCACCGCCGCCTGTGCCCGCCTAGATCGGTTGGCGGTGGCCGCCCGCCGAGCGGGACACCCCGGTGGGCGCCAGCAGATCTCGGCGGATCTGTACCTCGGGATGCTGGATGGCCGCTTCGCTGGACTGACCGAAGAAGAGATCATCACCGAACTACTCGCCCATTCCCGACCCGACAGCGACGACCCACCACCCCCACCGCCGGACCCCGAACCCGACCCTCAACCACCGCCACCACCAGACGCCGAACCCGAGCCCTCGCCGGAGGTCGAGCCTGAGCCGGAGGTCGAGTCCGAGGTTGAGCCTGAGCCGGAGGTCGAGTCCGAGGTTGAGCCTGAGCCAGACGCGGGGCCCTCGTCGGAGCGTCCCGTGGTGTCTGATCACCAGGCGGCTTCCGGGTGGTGCACAAGCGCCGGCCAGCCCACCGTCGTCGAGCCCGAACCCCAGCCGGACCCCGAGCCACCGCCACCCCCGGACACCGAATCCGAGGTCGAGCCCGAGCCAAAGGCTGAGCCCGCGCCCGAGCCGGACGCCCAGCTCCAGCCCCCGCCATCACGGCCCGAGCCGGGGCCGAGTCTGGAGCCGGGGCTCGACACCAACCCGAACATGGGTTTCGATCTGGGATTGGGCGGTCAGCGGCAGCCGTGGCCGCGGGAGGGTATCGAGATCCGGGTAGGGCTGGCCACCCTGCTCGGATTGGACGACCGGCCCGGAGAGATCCCCCGCCTGGGACCGGTGCTGCCCGACGTCGCCCGCGACATCGCCGCCGCCCAACACCGAGGCGCCGAGTGGCGCTTCGCCATCGTCGATACCGACGGCTACCTGCTACTGGGTGGGGTGACTCGGCAGCGACCTCGACCGGTCGCTGGCTCACCGCCGCCGGGGCGGTGTCGAGGTGGGATCGTGGAGCTGCAGCTGACCGCCGAGCTGCTTGACCACCTCACTCGCCATCCGCTGGTCGCCGGTGGGGCCTGGGCGCGGGTGATCGCGGATCTGGCCGACCAGTACGCCCGCCGTGACCACCTGCTGGCCCAGTTGGACACCCGGCCCGATGACCGATTCGCCCGAGGCGCGCTGGCCCGACATATCCAGATTCGAGATCGCACGTGTGTCCACCCCGGCTGCATGCGACCCGCCGCCTGCTGCGACATGGATCATGTCGAGGACTACGCCCGTGGCGGACTGACGATCCGCATCAACATCGGCCCCGAATGTGGTTTGCACCACCCATACAAGGACCGTGGTTGGCAACTAACCCAACCCGAACCCGGAATATTCCGATGGGTCAGCCCACTCGGCCGAATCTACATCACCCGAGGGGAACCAATCATGCCCCCACTACCCAAACCCAAACCCCAACCACGACCCACCCAACCCCACCCGAACAACCCACTGCCGCTGCGCGACGACCCGATCCTGCCACCAACAACCCACCCCGCACCCAAACCGGAGCCTCAACCACCACCACAACCCAACGACCCCGACCCACCACCGTTCTGACCAGCAACAACCAGCACGACACCAGGAAAACCGGCTAGCCCGGCAGGCTACCAGGTAATGGAAACGCGCCTGAGGTCGGCAGCTAAGACGGCGATGTGACCCGGTAGACGTCGTAGACGCCTTCGACGTTGCGTACCACCCGCAGCAGGTGGCCGAGGTGCTTCGGGTCGCCCATCTCGAAGGCGAATCGAGACACCGCGACCCGGTCTCGGGAGGTCGTCACCGAAGCGGACAGGATGTTGACCTTCTCGTCGGCAAGTACCTTGGTGATGTCGGAGAGCAGCCGGTGCCGGTCCAACGCCTCGACTTGAATGCTGACCAGGAACATTGCGTTCGGCGACGTTGACCACTTAACCTCGACGAAACGCTCGCTCTGACTGCGGAGGTCTTCGGAGTTCGTGCAATCGGTCCGATGGACGCTGACCGCGCCGCTGCGAGTGACGAAGCCGATGATCTGATCACCCGGCACCGGGTTACAGCACCGGGCCAGCTTGACCCACACATCGGTCATCGCGCCGGCTTCGCCAACCACCGCGACCCCGGAATCCTCCATCGGACGCCGACGCTGCACGGTCGACGGAGTGCCGCGTTCGGCCAGCTCTTCCTCAGCATCCTCCATCCCACCGAGCAACGCCAGCAGCCGCGCCACCACATGCCGCGCCGAGATATGACTTTCCCCGACCGCAGCGTATAAGCCGGACAGGTCCGAGTAGTGCAGTTCACGAGCCAGCGCGGCCATCGAGTCGACGGAGACCAGCCGCTGCAGCGGCATGCCGGTCCGGCGAGCCTCCCGGGTGATAGCCTCCTTGCCGGCCTCGATCGCTTCCTCACGCCGCTCCTTGGCGAACCAATGCCGGATCTTCGCCTTGGCCCTCGGCGAAGCCACGAACGACAGCCAGTCTTGGCTTGGCCCGGCGCTACCAGCCTTCGACGTGAAGATCTCGACGACCTCACCGTTTTCCAGCTTGCGTTCCAGCGCGACCAGCCTGCCGTTCACCCGGGAACCGATGCAGCGATGGCCAACTTCAGTGTGCACCGCGTAGGCGAAATCCACCGGTGTAGAGCCCGAGGGGAGGGTAATCACATCACCCTTCGGGGTGAACACGAAGATTTCCTTGGCCGCCAGGTCATAGCGCAATGCCTCGAGGAAGTCACCCGGATCGGCGGCCTCCCGTTGCCAATCCAGCAATTGGCGCATCCAAGCCATCTCGTCAACGTCGACGGCTTGACCAGTATTGCCGCCCCGCGACTCCTTGTATCGCCAGTGCGCGGCGATACCGTACTCGGCGGTGCGGTGCATGTCGTGGGTACGAATCTGCACCTCGAGCGGCTTGCCGTCCGGCCCGATCACCGTCGTGTGCAATGACTGGTAGACCCCGAACCGAGGCTGGGCCACGTAATCCTTGAACCGGCCGGGCATCGGCTGCCACAGCGCATGCACCATGCCCATGGCGGCGTAGCAATCCCGCACCTGGTCAACCAGGATTCGAACCCCGACCAGATCATGGATATCGTCGAAATCGCGACCCTTGACAATCATCTTGCGGTAGATCGAGTAATACTGCTTAGGCCGCCCCTCGACCTTTGCCGATATCCGAGCCCCGTCCAGCTGGGCGTTGACTTCGTCAATGACCTGGCGCAAGTAGGTGTCCCTGGACGGCGCCCGATCGGCCACCAGCCGGACGATTTCCTCATACTTCTTCGGGTGCAGCAGCGCGAACGCCAGATCTTCCAGCTCCCATTTGACGCCGGACATTCCGAGCCGATGCGCCAACGGGGCGAATACTTCCAAGGTTTCGCGAGCTTTGCGCGCCTGTTTCTCGGGCGGGAGGAAGCGCATCGTACGCATGTTATGCAATCGGTCCGAGAGCTTGATCACGAGAACTCGGGGATCACGCGCCATCGCGACGACCATTTTGCGGATCGTCTCCGCCTCGGCCACCGGCCCCAGTTTGACCTTGTCCAGTTTGGTTACCCCGTCGACCAGACGCGCGACTTCTTCACCGAATTCATGGCCCAGCTCAGTCAGGGTATAGCCGGTATCTTCGACAGTGTCATGCAACAGTGCGGCCACGAGCGTGGTGGTGTCCATGCCCAATTCGGCCAGGATAGTGGCCACCGCGAGCGGGTGGGTGATATACGGATCGCCGGACTTGCGTTTCTGCCCAGCATGCCGTTGCTCGGCTACGTCATAGGCGTGTTGCAAGAGCGCCATGTCGGCGTTGGGATGCAGCTGGCGGTGCACGCCGGCCAATGGTTCCAACACCGGCCGCACGACCGTCGGGCGCTGGGCACTAATCCGGCGGGCGATACGAGCCCGGACCCTGCGGGTCGCGGATGACCGCGCGGGCTCAGTGGGCAACGGAGGTTCCAGCGGCGGAGCAGGCACCACAGCGGCATCTGCCTGCGCCATCGTCTGGTGCTCCCCCACGTTCACGCCCACTCCACCTCCTTAGGATAGCGAGCCATCCGTGACGTTGACACGGACGTGTCCGACCGCCAGCCAATCGGATCCGGTCAATACGACAACAAGGCGTGCACGAAGTAGCCGTCGAGGCGTTGTCGACCGCCCAGCGCAACCAATTCGATGAGCACGCCGATACCGCTAACCACCGCACCGACCTGCTCGACCAGTTCGCAGCTGGCCGCCATAGTGCCGCCCGTGGCTAACACGTCGTCGACTATGAACACTCGGGCGCCCGGCGACAGAGTCTGTGCCGGGAGTTCCAAGATTGCGGTGCCGTACTCCAGCTGATACTCCCGGCTGGCCGCTACCGCTGGCAATTTGCCCAGCCTGCGCGCGGGCACCACACCGATCCCGGCGGCGTATGCGACAGCGGCACCGAGGAGGAATCCTCTCGCCTCTATCCCGACCACAACATCGCAACCGCTGACCGGCTCGGCCATCGCACCGACAACCGCGGTGAATGCCGCGGCGTCGGCGAGCAGCGGGGTGATATCGCGGAAGAGAACTCCGGCACTGGGGTAGTCCGGAACGGTGCGGATCAGCCCGACCGCACGTTCCAGATCACTGCTCATCGGCGTCGCTTGCCGCTTGGCCGGCTTTGCCCCTGCCCAGGCTGCCCCTGCCCGGTCGACGAGGATGCGGATCTCCGGCTGGTGGCTGCTCGAGCTGGCACACCAGCGGCCGCGGCAACCGCCCGTTCCCGACGCAGCTCGGCGGCCAACTCGTCGTCGTCGCTGACATCCACCTCGTCACCGGCCGCGTTGACCGAACGCTTACCCGCGAGCTTGGCCCTCCGGGCAGCCACCCGAGCTGCCTGCTGTTGGTAGCGGCGATCACGCATCTTCAAGTCGACCAAGATCGGAGTGGCCAGGAATATCGACGACAAGGCCCCAGAGAGCAACCCCACCATCTGCACCAGCGCCAGGTCAGCCAAGGTACCGACGCCGAGCACACCAACCCCGACAATGAGCAGGCCCAACACCGGAAGCACCGCGATCAGGGAGGTATTGATCGAACGCATCAGCGTCTGGTTCAGCGCGAGATTGGCAGCCTCGGCGTACGTCCTGCGGGTGAGCCCGAGTATGCCTCGGCTGTTCTCCTTGACCTTGTCGAATACCACGACGGTGTCGTAGAGCGAGAAACCCAGGATGGTGAGCAACCCGATGATCGTCGAAGGGCTGACCTCGAAACCAACCAGCGAGTACACCCCGGCGGTGACGATGAGGTCGTGCGCCAGCGCGACCACGGCCGCGATTGCCATCGCGCGTTCAAAGTAGAACGCCAGAAACAGCGTCACCAGCACCATGAACACGGCGAGCGCGATCAGCGCCTGACTGGTGATCTCGCCGCCCCAGCTCGAAGACACCGCGCTGTCGCTGATCGCGTTCACACTGGGTTGGCCGTTCTGGCCACGCGGATGGAAGGCATCGAACAACGCCTGCTTGAGCTTGACCGTATCGTCCCGATTCAACGAGTCGACTCTGATCAACACGGACTCAGCGGGGCCCTTGCCAACCCGCTGCACTGACTCCGGGGGCTTGCCGATGACGCCGGCGACAACCTGGCCCACGCGCTGATTTGATGCCTCAGCGCTCAACCCAGTAGCCGGGAACTGAATACGGCTCCCGCCTACGAAGTCGATACTCAAATTGAAACCGCGGAACACTATCGAGCCGAGGCACACCAGCACCAACACGCCGAACACGACGTAGGCTCGGACGCGCTTGCCGATGATGTCGAATGCCCCGGTACCGGTGTAGAGCCCGGCGAGCCCGCCGACGCGTCGCTGACCCTCAGGACTCTGGCCCTCAGCCATGTCGAATGCGGGGCTGGCCATCTCAGGCTCCCTTCGCCGCGGCGACGGCAGCTCGCCGTCGGGTGGCACCGATCTTCGCCACCGCGCCCAACCCAGACCAGGTGGGGCTGCTCAACACTTTCGACCGTGCGGCCAGCGCAACCAACGGATGGGTGACGAGGAAGACGACGACCAAGTCCAACACCGTCGACATGCCGAGGGTAAACGCAAAGCCTTTCACCTGACCGACCGCCAGGATATAGAGCACGGCAGAAGCGAGGAAACTCACCGCATCGGCGGACAAAATCGTCCGGCGCGCTCGAACCCAGCCACGAGGGACAGCGTTGCGGAAACTGCGGCCTTCCCGCACCTCATCCTTCAACCGTTCGAAGAAAATCACGAACGAGTCAGCGGTGATACCGATGGCCACAATGAACCCGGCCACGCCGGCCAAGTCGAGGGTGAAGCCGATAGACCGTCCAAGCAGCACCAACACCGCATACACCGCCGCCGCCGACAGCACCAGCGAAAGGATGGTCAGCACACCGAGCGCTCGGTAGTAGAAGAGGCAATACACGAACACCAAAGCCAGCCCGATGCCGCCGGCGACCAAACCAGCCTGCAGGGAGGCCAGACCAAGGGTGGCCGATACTGTCTCGGCGTCGGAAGTGACGAACGACAGCGGCAGTGAACCGTACTTCAACACTCCGGCCAGATCCTTGGCCTCAGCTTGGGAGAATCGGCCGCTGATTTCGGTTGGCGCGCCAACGATCGGCCCGTTGATCCGAGGGGCCGAGACGACTTGAGCATCCAGCACGAATGCCGCGTCCTTGCCCACGTTGGCGGTGGTGTAGTCGCCCCAGATCCGGTCACCCTCGCTCTTGAACGTCAAGTTGACGACGTAGCCGGCTTGCCGCGGGTCGTAGCCCGAGGTCGCGTTCGCGATCTGCGTACCTTCGAGGAAGGCCGGGCCGAGCACGTACTTCTCCGTGCCTTCCCGGTTGCAGGTAACTAGCGGCTTGGTCGGGTCGTCGTAGCCGCGCAGGACATCGTTGGCGCTACATTGCAGCTGCTGGAGCGCCAGCTGCTGGACGGCCGGATCCGTGCTCTGGCGAGTCGCCTTGGCCAGCGCGATTTCCTTGACCAGCTGTGGGTCGCCAGCCGTCGGCGATGAGGGTTGCGCGGGCGCGGGTGGTTGCGGGGACGGAGGTGGTTGCGGAGCCGGGGACGCCAGCTGCTCCAGCAGCGCGGCCGCCGCGTGCGGGCCAGACGCGCCGGGGCCGGGAGCGGACGTAGCCGGCTTCGGCGCGGCCGGCGGGACCGACCTCGGCGCGTTGGCCGCCGATGGCTTAGGGGAGGCCCCGGGAACGCCAGACTTGGCCACGCCCGGAGCGCCCGAGGCTGGCACCCCAGGAGCCAGCGACGCCGGGGCACCTGATTTCGGCGCGCCAGGGGCCGTCGACTTTGGCGCATTCGGCGCATTTGGCGCACCGGAAGTAGCCGGGCTGGTCGGCTGGGCGGAACCACCGGGAACGGCACCAGCCGGAGCGGAACCCGCTGGCGCCGACCCGGGCGGTGTACCGGGGGCTGGCGGCGGGGTGGCCGGGATCGGCCCTAACAGCACGGGGCGGAACCGCAGCTGAGCGGTCTGGCCAAGATCTTTGGCCTTCTCCCCGCTGTTACCGGGGACCGTGATCGTCAGGTTCCTGCCGTCCTGCACGACTTCGGCGCCGCTGACGCCGAGCCCGTTCACCCGCTGATCGATGATCCTGCGAGCCAGCGTGAGCTGTTCCTTGCTCGGCGGGGCCCCGGTGTCGGTGCGAGCCGTCAGGGTGACCCGGGTGCCCCCTTCGAGATCAATACCAAGCTTGGGGCGAGCCTTGCTATCACCAGTGAAATACACCAGCGCATAGAGCACGGCGACGATGCCGACGAACGTCGCCAGGTACCGCCATGGGCGGATCTGCCCAGCCGGTGGTGCCACCTCGAAACCTTTCCGTGCAATCGGCGCCGGCCTGCCCTGAGGAAGGCTGACGCGCGCAATCGTATCGACAGTCGGATCGCGCCCGACCCGACCTGTGTCGCTCAGGCTGTCGCGCGACCGCCCGAGTTGTCGTTGGTCGAGCTCTCAGCAATTTCGGTGGCACCGACCAAAGAGTCACTTTCGGACCCGTCCCCGGCTGGCTGAGTGATCTTCTCCCGAATCGCCGCACGCAGCCAAGTGGTGACGACGCCGGGCGCGATCTCCAGGTCAATGGTCTCTTCATAGCCCGAATCAACCACGGTACCGCGGAGCCCCGAAGTGGTGATCACCATATCACCCTCGCTGAGCTCGGCCTGCATATGCTGCATCTCTTGCATCTGCTTCCGCTGCTTACGGCCGGACAGAAAGATCGGGATGAACAGCAGCAGAAAGAGGATCGGCAGAAACGTCGAAAAGGTGTTCATGATCTCCGTGATTCTGTGAGAGCTGTCAGGTTGCCAACTTTACGGCCCGAACAGCATGGCTGGGGGCTCCGGCTGCTCCCCCGCCGCGCTCCTCGGTGGCTCCAGCTTGAGGTGCCGCCAGGCACCGGCGGTCGCCACCCGGCCACGCGGGGTGCGGGCCAGCATGCCGGCCCGCACCAGATAGGGCTCGCAGACCTCCTCCACGGTAGCGGGTTCCTCCCCTACCGCGACGGCCAGCGTCGAAACACCCACCGGTCCACCACCGAAAGAGCGCACCAGTGCGACGAGCACCGCCCGGTCCAGCCGATCCAACCCCAGCTCGTCGACGTCGTACACCGCCAACGCCGCACGGGCAACCTCCCGGGTGACCGCGCCATCCGCGCGAACCTCGGCGTAGTCACGGACCCGCCGCAACAGCCGGTTGGCGATCCGCGGCGTGCCCCGGGACCGGCGGGCGATCTCCTGGGCCCCATCGGGGCGCAGGTCGACGCGTAGAATCCCACCCGCGCGGCGCAACACCAACTCCAGCTCCTCGGGCTCATAAAACTCCATGTGCGCGGTGAACCCGAACCGGTCCCGCAGCGGGCCAGTCAGCGCCCCCGCTCGCGTGGTGGCGCCGACCAGGGTGAACGGCGCGATGTCCAGCGGGATACTGGTGGCCCCCGGGCCCTTGCCTACTACCACATCGACCCGGAAGTCTTCCATTGCCAGGTACAACATCTCCTCGGCCGGGCGAGCGAGCCGGTGGATCTCATCAATGAACAGCACGTCGCCGGCCACCAAGTTGGATAGCATCGCGGCCAGGTCGCCAGCCCGCTCCAACGCTGGCCCTGAGGTAACCCGGATCGCCGCGCCCAGCTCGGCCGCGATAATCATCGCCAGGCTGGTTTTCCCCAGTCCCGGCGGGCCAGACAGCAGCACGTGATCGGGCGGGTCGCCGCGCCGCTTGGCCCCCTGGAGCACCAAGTCCAGCTGCTCACGCACCCGGGGTTGGCCGATGAACTCAGCCAGCCGGCGCGGGCGCAGAGTGGCTTCGACATCAGCATCCTCCGGCTCGGCATGAGCCGACACCGCGGAATCGGTCACCTCAGGGCCGCCTCAGGCTCATCAGGACCGGCCGAGCTTCGCCAGCGCCGCACGTAGCGCGGCGGCGGTATCCACCGCGCCATTGGTCGCCGTGCCGGCTTCGGCGAGCACCGCGTCCACCGCCTGCTCGGCTTGCTTGGCCGCGAACCCGAGACCCACCAATGCCTCCACCACATGGTCACGCTCGCGAGAACGGGTCGCTGGGGCCGCGGCATCGCCACTCGGGCTTGCCGTTACCTTGTCACGCAGCTCTAGCACGAGCCGTTCGGCGCTCTTCAACCCGACACCGGGCACCCGCTTGAGCACCGCGGTGTCGCCCTCGGCCAGAGCCCGGCACAGCGCGGCCGGCTCGAGCACCGCCAAGATGCTCAGCGCCAACCGGGGGCCGACGCCGTTCACCGTCTGCAGGAGCCCGAACAATTCGCGGGTATCGGAATCAACAAAGCCGAACAGCGTCAGCGAATCCTCCCGGACTACCAGCGCGGTGGCCAAAGTGGCCTCCTCGCCCCGGCGAAGGGTGGCCAAGGTGCCGGGCGCGGCCTGTACGGCTAATCCAATGCCCCCCACCTCCACGACCGCGTGATCCAAGCCGATCGACAGCACCTGCCCGCGCACTGAACTGATCAACGCTCCTCCTTCGCCGCTGCCGCCAACCGGGCTCGGTGTGCCTTGGCCAGCTGGTTGGAGGTGGCCTTGGCGGCCGCCAACCGGTCGATCATCGGCCCGCGCCAACAGTGACAGATCGCGAGCGCGAGGGCGTCTGCCGCATCAGCGGGGCTTGGCTTCTCAGCTAACCCGAGCAGCCGGGTGACCATCGCCGTGACCTGCTGCTTGCCGGCCCGCCCAGACCCGGTTACCGCGGCCTTGACCTCGCTCGGGGTATGGAACACCACCGGCAGCCCGGCTCGTGCCGCGACCAATGCCACCACCCCACTGGCCTGCGCGGTGCCCATTACCGTGCTGACGTTGGCCTGGCTGAACACCCGCTCCACAGCCACCACTTCCGGACGGTAGATCCTGATCGCTTTCTCCACCGCCTCAGCAACCACGAGCAGCCGCGCGGCGACCTCGGCCCCGGCTGGGCTGCGCGCCACGTCGACCAACACACAACGTACCTGGCGGCCTCCGTCGCCATCGACCACGCCGAGACCGCATCGGGTCAGCCCCGGATCCACCCCGAGCACTCGCACCCCAGCCCCCTTCACCACGAACGCTTGTTCGAGGACTGAGGCTACCGAAGACCACCGACAATCCCGTTTCCGGCGCCCTAACTGATCACCAAGTCGGCACGTAGCTTGGTGGTAGCCACTAACCGAGCGTTACGCTCGTCCGAGCCGAGAGTGCGGGCCCATGCTTCCGCCTCGCTACGACCATAGAACCGGTGCCGGGCGGCTAGCCTATCGCGGCGCACCGGCTCAGGTTGCTCGACGTACCAGACCTCGTCGAGCAGCTCGCGCACCGGCCGCCACGGGCCCTCCAGCAGTAGGTAGTTCCCCTCGGTGATGATTAGCCGCGTCTCGGGGTCGACCGGGATACAACCCGCTACGGCGTCCTCGATCTCGCGCCGAAACTCCGGAGCCCACACCACCTCACCGTCCGGCTCGCGCAACCGGCGCAGCAACGCGAGGTAACCGGCGACATCGAAAGTCTCCGGGGCGCCCTTGACCTCGACCAGCCCCAGCTCGCCCAATGCCCGATGCGCGAGGTGGAAACCATCCATGCCGACCAGCGCGGTCGGCACACCACACTCGGCCAGCTCTTGGCGCAACGCCTGCGCCAGCGTCGACTTACCCGATCCAGGCGCGCCAGTGATACCGAGCAGCGCCTTCGGCCGCGCGGCTAACCCGGCCGCTCTGCGCGCCAGAGCCGGATCCAGCGCATTCACCCGTAACGCCACGGTGAACACCCCGCCCGCGCACACCGTGTGTACGCCGCGCACGCGCTAGCGCACACGCGTCAGCCGACCTCGGCCAGCACGTCGTCGGAGACATCGAAGTTGGCGTACACGTTCTGCACGTCGTCGCTGTCCTCCAGCGCGTCAACCAGCTTGAAGACCCGGCGAGCGGCATCCGCGTCCAGTGGCACCGAAACCGATGGCAGGAACGTCAGGTCGGCTGAGTCGTAGTCGATGCCAGCCGCCTGCAGCGCACTGCGCACGGCGACCAGGTCACCGGCCTCCGAGACGACCTCGAAGCTCTCGCCAAGGTCGTTGACCTCCTCGGCGCCCGCGTCCAACACGGCCATGAGCACCGTGTCCTCATCGGCAACGGCGTCCGATTTCGGCACGAGGACCACGCCCTTGCGGTTGAACAGGTAGGCCACCGAGCCGGGGTCAGCCATCGAGCCACCGTTGCGGGTCATCGCGGTGCGCACCTCGGACGCGGCCCGGTTGCGGTTGTCGGTCAAGCACTCGACCAGCACCGCGACCCCATTCGGGCCATAGCCCTCGTACATGATCGACTGGTAGGCCGCGCCGGAGCCGTCGCCGCCGGAACCTCGCTTGACCGCGCGCTCGATGTTGTCGTTAGGAACGGAGTTCTTCTTAGCCTTCTGGATAGCGTCGTAAAGCGTCGGGTTACTGGCCGGGTCACCTCCACCGCTCCGCGCGGCCACCTCAACATTTTTGATTAACTTGGCGAAGATCTTGCCGCGCTTCGCGTCGATCACGGCCTTCTTGTGCTTGGTGGTCGCCCATTTGGAGTGACCGCTCATTTGCTACCCCTTTCGCGGCGATGCCTCACGTCCGGGGACTATCCGGCCGCACATCGTGGTCGCACGCCACCTCGAACCATCTCGCAGAACAGACGGTGCACCCGTCCGTCACCGGTGAGCTCGGGATGGAACGCTGTGGCCAGCACCCTTCCTTGCCGAACGGCGACGATCCTACCCTCGGCCGGGCCAGCGCCCGGCCGGCGCGGAACAGTCGCCAGTACGTCCACGTCCGCACCGGCCGACTCCACCCATGGAGCGCGGATGAACACCGCCCGCACCGGTCCACCGGCCACCTCGGCCATGTCCAGGTCACACTCGAACGAGTCAACCTGCCGACCAAAGGCGTTGCGCCGGACCACGACGTCTAGCCCGCCGAGCTGGCGTTGGTCAAGCCTACCGTCCAGCACCCGGTCCGCCAGCAGAATCATGCCGGCGCACGAACCAAATGTCGGCATACCGGCGGCCAGTCGCTGGCGTATCGGCTCGAGCAGCTCGAAGGTCTCCAACAGCCGGCTTATCGTGGTCGACTCACCACCGGGCAGCACCAGCGCGTCAACGGAGTCCAGCTCGCTCGGTCGGCGCACCGGCACCGCGCGGACCCCGCAATCACGCAGCGCCGCCAGATGCTCGCGGACGTCACCCTGCAGCGCCAACACACCGATGGTCGTCTCATGGAAGTTCACAGTCACCAAGGATAGATGCCGCTATACCGAACCCCAGGGTTTGCTCTCGCAATGCACAGGCCATCCGCTCAGTCACTTCGGCCCGCCGTTTCTCGCCGGACACGAAGACTCGGGCAGCGGCCGGGCGCGGATAGAACAACAAACCAGCTAAAGTTAGCATCATCGCGGGCCAAAGGCCCAACAAATTCCCCAAATGGATAAGTTATTTCATTCCGCGCCGATTCTTACCCAGCACGGTAGTTCTACCACACCATACCGATGATCAACACTATACCGGTGATCAGCAGTACATCACGCTGCTTTGATCAAGCCGCAACCACCATGACGTGCTGTTGATCACCATGTCAGCGTGGCGTCAGCCCCAGACGGGTTATTTAATTCCAGTCCCTATCGCGCCGCCCGCGGTTTTGTGCGCTGCTCTGGCCCTGCGCCTCCGGCTCCAATTCGTACGCCAGCAAGTCAGGTAAAATGACATCCACTCCGCGAATGTGGCATGGTAATAGTCCCGCCGCCTTATCATGGTAATTCCTTATGTTGTTGCGACGATTGGGAATGCACCTAGCTTTTGGGTGAGATGTCCGGCGACGCGCACGGAGTGGAGCTGGCCGATGGAATTTCACTCGTGAGTCCGGCCGCTAGAAACACGGGCAAGCCGTCGGAGGTCACGCTGTGATGGACGACGCGGAGTGGCCGGGATAGGCAGCGCGGATGCTCGTCTTTGGGTTGGTCTGTGGGCTGGTCTGTGGGGCCAAGTGGTGGCGCCTGACGGGACATGAGTGGAAGGATGCGCGGTTGCGCGGGTCCACGCGATGCCACCTCGGCACAGGCTGGGTCGCGCCGATTGACAGATTGGCATTACGTGCTGGGCACGGCGGATGCCACGGATGCCTACGGGGCGGGGGCGAGTTGAGCGCGACGGTCGGTGAAGCGCGCAGATGCCGGAGCTGTGGCGCGCCGTTGAGCCGATATAACTCCGAGGCTGTTTGCGCGCTCTGCGTGAGGCGGACCACCACAGCGCCCGTGGCGCCTGCGTGGCTGTGGGATTCCGTGCCGTTGCGACAAGCGTTCGCGAGCCGGGACCTGGCTGGGGCGCTCAAGGTCATCCGAGCGGCAACCGGGCTCAGCCAGCTTGAATTTGCCACTGTTCTCGGTTGGAGTCCATCACATATTTCACGCGTAGAGTCAGGCCAGCGGGACACTCTTTACGACATCAGGCGGCTTCTTGAGGTGATCGACGCCCTCGATATGCCCCGCGCCACTCTAATACCCATGATCATGGGTGGCGATCAGCAAGAAGAGGAATTCGAGATGAGCATGAGCCGACGTGAGCTGGGTGGAGCCTTCCTCGGCCTCGCCGCCGCCGCTGGCCTTAACATACAGGTACCAGCTAAAGTAGACGCCGCCCATGTACGCTATTTCTCCGCGTCAGTGGATCAACTGTACGCGCAAGACCAAAGCTTGGGAGGCGGCGCGCTCGCACGCGATGGACTACGACTCTACATTCGAGCGCGCCGAATGTTGGATGAGTCTGACTATACCGACGCGACGGCGCGGCAGTTGATGAGCGTCGCGGGTGAGATCGCGGCATGCGTAAGCTGGTTGTGCTACGACGCCGGCGACTGGCAAACGGCACGCGCATTGCATTCCAACGCGCACACGCTCGCCGAGCAAGCCGGCAACGATCAACTCTCGGTACGAGTCATGCAAGGGATGGCTCTCCAGCTATCCGAGGTGGGCCGCGAGAATCAGCATCCCGGATATGCTCGTCAGGCTGTGATGTTGAGCAAACGGGCCGCCGAAGTCGCTTGTCCTGAAATGTCTCCGCGGCTGCGCGCCCTATTGGCGGCCCGCCAAGCGTTGGCTCACTCCGCAGTCGGCGATTCCACCGGTTTTCACGCCGCCATGTCTCAGGCGTGGCGACAGATGGACAAAGAACAAACGGAAGAGCGCCCGGGCTGGTTGAGATTTGTGAGCAGGTCGGAAATCGCATCTCACGAAGCGCGCGGACGTTGGTATTTGGGTAGCCCGAGTGGCGCGGCCGACTTGTACCGTACGAACTGCCTCGCGGCCGAGCTATCTCCTAGGAATGAGGCGGCCACTCGTGCGAGTCTAGCGGCTGCCCTCGCGGCAAGCGGCGATTTCGCGAGTGCGTTCGTTGAGGGTGCGGCTGTCCTTTCCGCTCTCGATGCGGGAGGAGTTCGCTCGCAGAGAACAATCCGGCGGCTTCAGCCTGTTCGGCAGCTCGCGGCAAAGCATGATAGAGGTGGCGACTTCCCGCAGCATTATGACCAGACTGTGGAAGGTAGGCCCTCTACATGAGCGCTATCAGCGCGGCCCAACAACTCGGCGTTTCGCTCCGCCGCTGCGGTGCCGCCGAAGCTCGACAACTATTCAAGACGGTCGAAACTGTATATCGAGGCTCCTATGTCGAAGCGATAGCTAGCGGGAACTTGTTCAATTCAGTCGAGGCTTTCATGACCCGCTTCGAGAGCTACAGCGCGCGCCCCGGCCTCGATCTCGTGATCGCTTATCACGACAACGAGCCGATTGGGCAAACCTGGGGCTGGCCGCTCCCCAAGAATAGCCGATGGTGGGACGGGCTGAAAACCAAGCCCGAAGCAAATTTCACCGACGAGGATGCCCAACGAACCTTCGCGCTCTCAGAGATCATGGTTACCCAGGAGTGGACAGGAAAAGGCGTAGCACATGCACTTCATGACGCTCTGCTATCCGCGCGCCGTGAGCGGCGCGCAACCCTGCTAGTTAGACCCACCAACCCAGCACGCCGCGCGTACGAACATTGGGGATGGAATAAGGCCGGACAGCTACAACCCGATTGGGAAGACGCGCCAGTCTTCGATGTCATGATCAAGGAATTAAGCAATTCTGATTAACGCCGTCACTTTAGCGGTTCCCCACCAACAAGTCCCCGCCCGTGTGGCCCCGGCTGTTCCGCGTCCAAGGGTCATCGGTCAGGGAGGTCAAGAACCAGGGCGTGAAAGTGCGGCGCGTCCAGCCAACTCGGTTGTAGCTTCCCGATCTCCCGCCAGCCCCACTGCTCGTAGATTTGCAGCGCCTTATCGTTCCCCTCATCGGCCAAGAGGGTGGCCCGGCGCTCCGGCCGATTGAAGAGCAGCTCGTCGTGCAGGCGGTGTCCGATGCCCTCGCCCTGCCAGCCTGGACGGATCATCAGCTCGCACAGGGCGAACGTGCGGGTACCGTCCTCTTCGATCAGTCCAGGCTCAACCGGTGTGGTCAATCCCCTCCACCAACGTGCCTCGGTCGGCAACGGATAGCCGAGAGCAAGCCCTACCGGCTGACCGTTGACCGATCCGAGCACAAACTCGAAACCAGGTGCCTTAGCGTAACCGCGTATGCGCGCGAGAAAACGCTCGACACTGTGGAAAGAGCTGTCGAGCACATCCTGATAGGTCGCGGTGTACAGGTCCTTGATGGCGTCCTCTCTGGCGCTGACGGCGTCGGCGCCGCAGTGCTCGATGACAATCTGTGTCATTAGAGAGCAACCTTTTCAGAAATCAACTCGCGCGCCCGCTGTACCCCTGATAGTGACCTTGCCTTTTCGGGTAGGGCGTGGAGAGCAAACTCCGCTGAAGTTCCCACGTAGCCGTGACGGAAAGAAGGCCCTATTTTCTCTAGCATGGTCACAATATGCCGTACTCCCTGTGTTGGATCACCCGAGGCAATGATAGATCTGGCTCGGTGCATCTGGACTTGCACCGCTCCCGGCGACAACGGGCACGGGTACTTAGCGAGCGCCTGATCCTGAGCCGCGGCCGATTCACGAGCGCTCCCGACGTGTGAGTACACGAAGCTACGGACGTGACACAGCCGAGGCTCCGGCCACCCACCGTCGAGCTGTTCGAACACAGTCTCAAGCGTAGCCAGCGCCGCGTACGCGCCCGCTCGGTCTCCTAGCAATGAAAGGACCTGAGCGCGTGCCGAGAGAGCGTTAGCCGTGCCTTTCGAGATGGTGCCCTCACCCCATGCGAGAGCCTCATCGGCAATACCGAGCAATGTCGCGGGGTTGCCCCCCGGCATATAGATGCCGAACACCGCGCGGTCGCTCGCGACCAGGCAACGCACGACGCGATCTTCGCTGAACCTGGCGGCACGTTGGGCGGTGCGCCAGTACCGTTCCGCGTCCGACCAACAACCCGCGCCCACAAGCGATGTCGCCGCGAGCCCGCTTAAAAGCGCGCACACTCCAAGCAATCTCAGCCACAAGTCGCCCGACGCTGTCTCAAGCTGGCCACGTACCTCGTCCAGACCAATTAACAGCCCAGGAAGAACCTGCTCAGCGGGGAATCGGTTTACTAGCCGTGAATACCTATCGACGGCACGCTCCCACTCCGTGGCGTCATCCTCGGTAACCGGACCGTCCAACGCCGCATCTAGCTGCCGACGAACCGGCTCAAGCCCCTTGGCGGCGCTATCCAGAACCGACCCGTCTACCAAGCCAAGTAGTGTTCTCCTACGCATGTCGTCGTCCTCTGACGAGCTGCCGGCGGGATCGGGAGCCGTTCCGTGGAGGTCTACGCTAAGCACGCGTTCGATGTGCGGCAGCCAGTAGTACCCGGGCTTACGTGCGTTCCGCTCCCAGCGCGCCACGTAGTGACGGTCCAGCGTCGCGTGCCCGGCCACCTCGTTCAACGCATCCGCTAGACGCGCTTGTGACCAGCCCCGAGCAGTGCGCGATTCCCTGATCGACGCGCCGATGCTGGTCACGGCCAGTGGCCCCCGTTCGCTCTCGGTGTGGGCCACAAGTATGGCCCACACCGGCCCCCACCGGGGGCCCCTCCACGAGGTGATCGCCAAAGCTGAACTAGCTACATGTGTACGGTAGACAGACGGACAAGACATAGCGGCAAGTCCAGTAAAAAGGGTAGAGAGGAACGTAGCTACGGCAAGGTGAGCGTGGCTGACCTGTTCACCTGGCGCAGGGCGAATTGACGTAGTCGGCAGGTGCGCCGTGGCTGAGCTGGAGCAGGTGCGGAGGAACCTGCGAGTCTTGGCTGGTTGCCTGGCGTCCTGTGGGACCCCATGCGATTGGCATGACCGCGCGGAAGAGGCTCTGAAGCGAATTCAGGCGGGGCTGCCGTCATGAACGGCGAGATACGCGAGTGCTTTCTGCCGGTGGGATTCCCGGAAGGTCGTCATGTGGTGGCCAACTTGGGTATGTGCTGGCGGCCGGACAAAGAGCCAGAGCCAGGACCGCATGTTAAGGCGGTCGTGCGCTGGGGCGAGGACCCTAATTTCCGTCGTGCGGTTCGAGTCGCTGACGGTTGGGTTGAGGAGGGGTCGCTATGGCGGTGCCCGGCCCGGGAAGATGGGCATGGGGTTGTACCTGTTGTGGCCAGCGCTATACAGCACAGTCACCGGCTCCTACCGGCTGTCTCGAGCCGGCCGCCTGCGCACTGACCTAAGTGGAGTGTACTTCAACGCGGTCTTCATCGCTGGGATGAGCATTGCCTATCTCAACACGTCATCACCGTGGCTGCTGGTAGCCATCATTGTGCTGCACATTGAAACCGTGACACAGTTCTTGCCGATGATCCGCCTCGATGGATATTACATCCTCAGTGACTTGATCGGGGTTCCTGAACCGTTCAGCCTGCTGAGACCGGTATTGACGAGCATCATCCCCCGGGCGGCCCACTCATCCACGGGTGTTTCAAGATCGACTAAGGATGTCCTTACTCGGGATAAAAGTTGGTGATCTTCGGCGTGTCGCGCCGGTAGGTGAACGAAGCTCCGGTAGGACGAGCGGTCCTTCCCAAGACTTCTCGTTGCCAGACCGGAGCTTCGTTGCTGGTGCATCCTGGCATTGCCGAGTCGTACGCGACAGCGCTCGGCGCCGGGGGGTCGGGTACTGATTCCGGCTCGGGCCTGTCTTTCGCCGCTGTGGAAGGCCCTGACCTGCTGCAACGGTTCACCGCGGTGTCGGATGGCCGTTCGGATCAGGGTCGGGATCACCCGGTGGCGGTGGTGTTGACGCTATGCGCGGCGGCGGTGCTGGCCGGGATGGGTTCATTCACCGCGATCGCCGGGTGGGTCGCGGACGTGCCGGCGGAGTTGCTGGCTCGGTTGTATGCCCGGGTGGACGCCGCTCCCCGGCCACCGCACGCGGGCCGGTTTCCGTCGAAGAGCACGCTGTGGCGGGTGGTCACCGGGGCGGACGCCGCCACGGTGGACGCGGTGATCGGCGCCTGGCTGGGGCGAGCACGCCCAGCTGAGCACCCCACCGACCCCAGCGCCAAGCGATGACCCGGCGGCGGCCGATGATCAGCCGCCGCCCGTCGAGCCCAGGCCATGCGACAATCAAGCCCCAGCTGGTGAACCAGCTGCAGACAACAAATCCACGCCAGACGACGAATCAGCGTCGGCCGATGAGTCCGTACCGGCTGATGGTCGAGCGCCGGTGTTGGCGATCGCGGTGGACGGCAAGACTGTCCGGGGTGCCATCGACGCCGAGGGCCACCAGACCCACCTGCTCGCCGCTGCGACCCATGGCCAGCAGCTGGTGTTGGGCCAGGTCGAAATCGGCGCGAAGACGAACGAGATCCCGACGTTCGCCCCGCTGCTAGGACAGCTCGCCGCCACCGGTATCGACCTGCGCAATGTGGTGATCACCGCGGATGCGCTCCACACGCAGCGCGAGCACGCCACCTATCTCCACTCGATCGGCGCTCACTTCGTGTTCACCGTCAAACACAACCAGCCGAAGCTGTTCGCCGCGCTGGACGCCCTGCCCTGGGCCGACACCCCGATCACCCACCGCGACGTCGACAAAAGCCACGCCCCGGATCACCACCCGCACCATCCAACTCCGACCCACCCCACCCGATCTGCCGTTCCCGCACGTCAACCAGGTCTGGCTGATCGAACGCCACACCCGCGACCCCACCGGGACACTCCTGTCCGGGATCGCCGCGCTCGGGGTCACCAGCCTGCCCGACCACCACACCACACCCCACGACATCGCCGGTTTCGTCCGCACCCACTGGGGCATCGAAGCGCTGCACTGGCTACGCGACACCGTCTACCGAGAAGACCACAGCACCGTCCACACCCGATCCGGACCCCAGGTCATGGCCGCCTTCCGTATTCTCTGAACTTGATCTTCGCCTGCTGGTGAGTGGTTGTTAATCTTTTTAGGGATCTGGGGTGAGAGTGGGTATGCCCAGGTCAACGGTGGCTTGACGGGGTGAGCGTCGGTCAACCTGGGCGAGTTTGTCTTCGGCGCTGGCGAGGCTGACTTGGAGTCCCTCGACTTCACCGAGCCAGCCCTCGCGTTGTGCTTCGGCGATGCGGGCGGTGAGGTTGTCCCGGATCTCGATGAGTCGCCCGCGTTGGGTGGGGTCGGGCCAGAGCATGGAGCAGCGGATACAGGCGTGTTCGTGGATGCATGGGGTG
>JAFASX010000145.1 GCA_019244295.1 Pseudonocardia sp. | reverse complement strand
GAGGCGGCGCGGTCAGTGACGGTAGGCGGGTTGGGCTTGGACGACGTCGTGGCGCAGCGCCTCGAGGATGGCCAGAGCTTTCTCGACGCTGATGGGGTTGACGTTACGGGCGAGCAGCGTGTCGCTGAAATGGGTCAGGACCCGGTCGAAGGAGTCCTCGTCGATGTTGAGCCCGTCGTGGGCGGGGCGCATCATTCTGCCGGTGTAGTTTTCCGACACCCCGCCGAGCGCGACGGTGACCAGGGCGCGTTGGTGGCGTTTGAGTTCCGCCATGTCTATGCCATGAAAGAACTGCACCAGGTGGGGGTCGGCGAGGATGCGGCGGTAGAAGTCGTCCACGATCGGGACGATGGCCGGCTTACCGCCGACTTCGTCATACAGGCTTTGGCGGGCACTCATGTCGGTGCGCTCCTATCATCTCGTGACGGCTCATGCCGTCGACGGTGTTCGCCGTCGCCCACAGTCCGGTTCCCGGGGGTGCTTCCGGGCCCGAGCGGGCTGGTGGGGGAGGGGTCAGCGTCGGGGGGCGGTCGCCAATGCGGCGAGGTGGCGGCGCAGGGCGGTCGCGGCGGGCGCGATGCCGGAGGCGTGTCCGGTCATTTCTCCGGCGCCGGCGGCGATCTTGTCCTGCAGTGTCTCGGCGATGTGGATGACTCGGGTGCCGATGATGTACAGGTAGGCCACGAGCACGGCGGACGTGGCGAAGATGACCGCTGCGGATCCGAACGCGAGGACAGTGGTATTCATCGCTGCCGCCCGCTCGTGGCCGGAATCGTCTGCGTCTGAGCCTCGGCGGGGTGGCTCTGGGTGGTCCGACCGGCACCGACGAGGCCGCTGAGGCTCGCGGCGTGGCGTTCGGCCACGCGTAGTTGCGGGGCGGCGGTCAGGGTGTGGACGAACACACCTACCGCCGAGGACCACACGAGATCGACCCGTTCGTCCAACGTGCGCACCACACCCAACAGCAGGTTGAGCAGGATGATCACCACGATGAACACCACCACGCCCACTCCGAGTGCGACGGTCCACATCAGCTGGGTCTGTGCCGCGACGGTGATCATCGTCCAACCCCCGCTCCTGGATGGGGTGCGGCCTGGGCGAGTGCGCGTAGGTGCACGTTGGCCTCCACGAGGTCTTCGAACGGCGCGCTGGCGTGCTTACCGGCGAACAGATGCTGTTGAGTCTGGGTGGCTTGCTGTTCGATTTGGGTGACCAGCGCGATGACGGCACATACCAGAATCACCACCACCAAGATGATCCCGGCGGCGATCCACATACTGTGCCAGAACAGTCCCGTCGTGAAATCTGGCGTGAAATCTGGGAAGTCCAGCCCGGCCTGGGTCATCGCCGCCGGAGGCGCCAAAATTGCCTGGATCACTATCATTGGGCCAATTTAAGCCGACACTGTTTCAGCATCATTTCCGCTCGGGTAACGGCTAATGTCGATGATCTCGCATCTGAAAAGCTTGTCGGTGATGGATGTGTGACAGATTTGTAATCATCACCCGTCGGGCGTCGTCTCGTGCGCACCGGCATCCGGCACTTGCCCACCGCTGTCTGAACGTGGCTCACTCGGCACCTCACGTCGAGCACGTTTCAGCTGGCAGATGCGGTGGCTAGGTCTGCGTCGGTAAAGGTGGGACGCCGTCGAGCCCGCAGGCGAGCTTACCACTCGAAGGTGTTGTTTTATCATTCTAAGGTGTTATTCCGGGCTGAACACCGCGATGCGTGTCGGGCTCGAACGGCTGCTTATCACTGAGCTGGATGTGAGCGTTCCCTAATATTGCCCTAATATTGCCCTAACATTGATGTCTTCACATTGATGTCTTCGGCGGTGGTGGCGGCTGCTCAACGTGCCCTGTTCGGCTCGTAGCCGGCCCGAACTGGCGGGGTCGGGGCCGCGACGCCTTCACCTTGATCGTCCGATGCCGCTGAGGCTTGCTCTTGGCGACGTGCTCCAGAAACGGCTTGTACGAGGTGGCGGCGCTTCGACGCCGGCCGGCCGGCTGCATCTCCACCAGCAGCCGCGCCACGTCCACACCGTGCCGGGCCTGGAACTCGTAGAACGAGGTCACCGCCGCCAGCTTGCGGTTCACGCTGGACGACACGCAGTGGGACTCCACCGAGGGCAGCACGGCGACCCGCCCGTCACGAGCGGCCGGCGGCAGCCGCAGCCACGCGACGAACCCGGCGACCTGCTCCAACGTGACGGCCCGCCAGTCCAGGTCCAGGCCGGCGAGATACGTGAGCCAATCCTTCAGATCAGGGGCATACGCCTTGATCGAGTTCGGCGACCGCTGGATCGCCGCCAGATACGCCAGGAACCGCTCCACCGGCTCCACCGGCGCCAGGTCGTCCCCGAGCAACGTCCACGACTCGGCCGCCGAGTCGGGCATCAGCACACGCTGCACACGCATCGAACCTCCCGCTCATCCGTGATGGATGACAGAAGGTAATCTCGTCCACGACGCGACCCGGGGATTTCCGATCCTCGTCGTGCACGTCATGGACACCGACTCAGCGGCTCAAGATAACCAAGCCGAGGCGGTCGGCCGGGCCTCGACCCCGGCCAGGTTCGATGAACGCGATGTCCGCCGGGGTCAGCGTGAAGAACCGGAACAGCTCCTCGCGGCCGATCTCGGGGAACTTCCGCAGTGCCTCCAACTCCTGCTCCGCGAACACCCGCGTGGCCAACCAGCCACCTCCCGCCAGAGCACGAAGATCCCTAGCTCAGGAGGCTAGCGAGCCATATCCGCCCGATTTTCAGCGGATGCTACGGCGACCCCTAATTGTTTGCGGATGCGCCCGCAAACTGCCGTCCCACCAGGTGATGAATCCTGTGGTGCCCTTGAGCCCGACCGTGAGCGTAGGCGCCTGTCGGTCGGTCAGATCGAGGAAGAACGTCCATGCCTGGCCGGGCTGTACGTCGATGCCATCCTCAATGAGCTGCTCAGCAGCTGCCATCGTAGTCACGTGCGCTGCTCCCCGTAGACCCGCTTGAACCGGCACTCCGCGAGTCTTCGACGTCAATGTGCTCCTGACGTCTGGACGCCTACAGCTCGGCTACGAGTGCGGCCAGCGGCTCGTTGGACCGCAAGCCATGACATGTTGACCTTGAGCGGTGAAGAAATCTTGTCGTCGGATTAGCCCGAGCATTCCGAATACAAGCAGAATATCCCGAGCGCGCCGTTACCGACACGATAGACGGTGGGGATGGGATAGGTGGGCTGAATGGAGCTCTTGGTGTTTATGCTTACATTGTGAGCGCCGGCGTCATTAGCGGGAAAGATTCCACGTCATCTGTCCTCGACCGATAATGCTTGCTACGCTCTTTACATTGACAGTGTCGATAACGGGAGTCAGAGTCATCTTACGATTCGCGGACAGGTCCGCCGAGCGGAGCCGCAGGCTTGCTCAGCGAGCTTCGTGCTCCGCGAAAGCGACCCTCTTCATCATCTCACAAGATTCCTGAAATGTTGCTGAGGGGGATCCTTGCGGAACACCGCCGGACGACCTCACAGTGTTTCCTTAAACCTTGATCAGGCTGTTCAAACGTCGGCCAGCGATGTTAGGAGTCGTAAATCCCCCGAGTGCCCGTGCACGGAACAGATCGGAGAGTCGTCAGATGGGCAGCGTGACGATGCGCCAGGAGAGTGATGAGAGCCCCACTGACCTGATCAATCTGTGGTCAGCCGGCCGAACCGCGACGGTGGATGTGGTCGTGCCGGTCTACAACGAGGAACGGGCGCTGCCCGGCTGTATTAAAGTGCTGAGCACCCATTTGGCCGAACAGTTTCCGTTCGCTTGGACTATTACCGTCGTAGACAACGCCAGTACCGACGCCACGCTTCGAGTGGCACGCGAACTGGCCGAGTCCGATAAACGGGTGCGGGTGGTGCACCTGGATCGCAAGGGCCGCGGCCACGCGCTGCGCACCGCGTGGGGCGCTAGCGACGCGGACGTTGTGGTCTATATGGACGTTGACCTATCCACAGGTCTGGACGCGCTGTTGCCGCTGGTCGTGCCCTTAGTCAACGGCCACTCCGATATCGCGATCGGTTCGCGTCTGGCCACCGGAGCCCGCACGATACGCAGTCCCCGGCGGGAGTTGATTTCCCGCTGCTACAACACCTTGATCCGGCTGGCACATGGCGCGCGCTTCTCCGACGCACAATGCGGTTTCAAAGCCGCGCGGGCCGAGGTGATCAGGCCGTTGCTGGGTCATGTTCACGATGGTGCGTGGTTTTTCGACACGGAATTGCTCCTACTCGCGGAATACAACGGGCTGCGGGTGCACGAGGTGCCGGTCGACTGGGTGGAGGACGTGGACAGCAGAGTCCAGGTATGGCGGACCGCCTGGGATGACATCCGAGGGCTGGTGCGAGTGGCGCGGGCCAAGGCGTCCGGGGCGGCCACAGTGCCGAACCTGCCGCGCAGGCCAGACCCGAGACCATCGCATCCGGACGCGATGCTGGCGCAACGAGATCCGGGGCTGCTGTGGCAGGTGCTGCTGTTCGGTGTGATCGGGCTGGTGTCGACGGTGGCCACCGCGCTGCTGTACGCGCTGATGCGCACATGGGTATCCCCGTTGGTGGCGAACCTGATCGCGTTGACGGCCACCACGCTGCTAAACACCGAAGCCAACCGAAAGCTGACCTTCGCCGGAGCCGGCGGGTCAAGCCGCAGAGTGCATCTGCAGGGTCTGCTGGTATTCGCGCTGTACTACGCGCTGACGTCCGGAGCTCTGCTGGGCCTGCTGTGGCTCGTCCCGCGCCCCAGTCGCCTGCTGGAAGTTGCCGTCCTGTTGGCCACTTCCGCGATCGGCACCGCCGGTCGGTTCGCGCTGCTGCGCAGCTGGGTTTTCGCCAGCCGTGGAAAACGAGGCTCGAAATGACCACCGCAATGACCATCGCCGCGCCGCGCGCCGAGGAAACCACGGTTGAGCCGGTGAGTACGCCAACCGGACCCAGGCGCCAATGGAACAGCTGGGCGCTGATCGCCATATGCGGGCTCGCGGCGGCTCTCTATGGATGGCGGATCAACTCCGAAGGCTGGGGAAACCCCTACTACGCCGCCGCCGTGAAATCGATGTCGCAGAGCGTGACGAACTTCGTGTTCGGCTCGTTCGACCCGGTCGGCGTGGTCACCGTCGACAAGCCGCCCCTGGCGCTGTGGGCGATGGTCGCCTCGACCGCGGTCTTCGGTTTCCACCGCTGGTCGGTGCTGTTGCCGCAGGTCATCGAAGGCGTTGCGGCGGTGTTCGTGCTGCACCGCACGGTTCGTCGGTGGGCGGGGGAGAACGCCGCGCTGATCGCCGCCTTGGTTCTGGCGCTCATGCCGATCACTGTGGCCATCAATCGGGACAGCAACCCGGACACCATGATGGTGTTGCTGTTAGTGCTTGCCGCCTACGCGCTGACCCGCTCGGTGGAACGGGAACAAGCATCCAGCCGATGGCTGATGCTGGCCGGATTCTTCCTGGGCTTGGGGTTCATCGCGAAGATGCTGCAGGCCTGGATTGTGGTTCCCGCGTTCCTGGCGGCCTACCTGGTCGGCTCGACGGCCTCGTGGCCGCGCCGAGTGCTGCGGATACTCGGCGCGGGCGGGGTGATGCTGGCCAGCTCGATGTGGTGGGTAGTGCTGGTCGGCGTCTGGCCGCAGCCGAAGCCCTACATCGGCGGCAGCACCGACGGTTCGGTGCTCAACCTGGTGATCGGCTATAACGGTCTTGGGCGGGTGCTCGGGCGGGCGGCGGGGCAAGCAATCGCCGGCGGCCCCGCCGGCAGTCCCGCTGGTGGACTGGGAGGTCCAGCTAGCCCTGGAGGCCTGATTGGTCCCGAGGCAATCGGGTATCGCGGCGGTTTCATGAGTGGCCAGGCGGGCATCACTCGGCTTTTCGCCGACCAGATGGGCGGTCAGATCAGTTGGCTGCTGCCGCTGTGCGTGATCGTGCTGGTGACGGCGAGCATCCTGGGCATTCAGGGTCTGCGGGCGGGGGAGCGGGGTAACCCGACGCGCCGCGCGGGATGGTTCCTCTGGGGCGGCTGGCTGCTGATGGTGTTTGGTGTGCTCAGCTTCATGCAGAACCAGTTCCACCCCTACTACACCACGGAACTAGCTCCGGCGATCAGCGCGGTGGTCGGAGCGGGTCTGGCCCCGCTGTGGCATCGGTACCGGCACACCGGCGGGTATAGCTGGTTGCTGCTTCCCGCCGCCGTGGCGACGACCGCTGGGTGGGCCTGGGTGGTGATCTCCCGTCAGCCGAACTGGTACGGCTGGTTGCGTTACGCGGTCGCGGTGGTCGCGGTGCTGGCGGTGATCGCGCTGCTGCTCGTTCGGCTGAGCAACCAGCGGGGTGTCGCGGTCCGCGTGGCGTCAGTCCTGGTGTTAGTGGCACTGCTGCTGGCTCCGGGTGTGTGGTCGGCCGCGACCGCGTTCGCTGACCCAGCTGGTGGCGCGATGGCACAGGCCGGTCCACCGCGTGCCATGTCCAGCGCTCGCCGCAGGAACACCCCAGGAACCAACGAACCGCAGGCATGGTCGCAGAGCCAATCCAATGGCTCGCTCACGACCCAGCAGCGGGCGATTCTCTCCTACGCCGCCGCCCACTCCGGTGATGCATGGATCAAGCTCGCGGTTGAGGGCGGTGCCAGGACCGCCGAGTCCTACCTGCTCAACAGCGATGCCACCGTGATGGGGATGGGAGGCTTCGGCGGGGGAGACCCGGCACCGACAGCCGAGCAGCTTGCCCAATGGGTCCAGCAGGGCCAGCTGAAGTTCGTTCTTGAACCAGGACATGGTGATCAGCCTGGCCGTGGAGCGGACTGGGGGCGGGGCGCCGCGTCAGCGGCG
>JAFASX010000127.1 GCA_019244295.1 Pseudonocardia sp. | reverse complement strand
ACGCCGAGCCCGGCGACGCGCTGTGGGGTGTCTCCAAGGTGCTTGACAGCGACCGGGCCGTGTCGGTCGAAGCCGCCTACCAAGCCAACATCGCGCTGGCCTCAGCTCAGCAGGCCTTAGCTGAGGGTCGGGTGGCGGATGCCCAGGCCACCCTGTCCCAGGTTGGGCCTGAGCTGGCAAAGGTCACCGACGCGAAGGTCAAACAAGAGCTCACCAGCAAGCGGGTGAATCTGTCGGAAACCGCGGGAAGGGTTAGCGAAGGCGAGCGAGTGCGGACCGACGCATCGGGCAGGCCCCAGGGCCTAGATTCCCGATTCGAACAGCGCCCACCGGGCACTGACCAGAGCCGAGGGGGACCTGGTACCGGGCCCGCTAACGGCTCGCATCCCGGCAAGGGCGGCCCGCCTGAGCCAAGTCAGCAGGGCCCGGGCTCCGGGCCTGGTCAAGCTAACCACCCCGGATCCGGGACAACGGGACCGGGACCAAAGCCAGCGCCAGATTCGGGTCGGGGTCAGAACCCTTCGCCGGATTCGGGTCGGGGTCAGAACTCTTCGCCGGGCTCGGGTCGGGGTCAGAACTCTTCGTCGGGCTCGGGTCGGGGTCAGAACTCTTCGTCGGATTCAGGAAAAGGCCACGGTTCGGGTTCAGGGAAGAGGAGCCAGGGGGCGGGCGTACAGGACACTCCCGAGCAGACACCGGTGTTGTATTCCCAAGCACCAGCTCAAGTGATGTATTTCCAAGCACCAGCTCAAGCGGGTGTGACCTACCATTAGCTGTCCGGTCGGCGGTGCGAACTGAGCAAGGTCCTCGGCCGGGCCTTGCTCAATCCGCGTTGAGCATCGCGTCCGCGTAACCTCGGCAGTACTCCCACGTCACGTAATCGGCCGGGTCCGGATCGAAAGCAGGCTCGTGCCTGCGCATCTGACCTTCCTCGAGCAGCTGGCGCAGGCTGGCCCGAAGCAGGTTCCACTCGTGGTAGTGCTGCTCGCCGCAGTCGGGGCAGTCGACCACTACTCCCCGGATACCTCGCCCTTCCAAGAGCGCTTGGTAGACGGCCAGATCGCTGAGATCCTCCACGATCTCAGCGCGATCCTCGGCCGAGAGCGGCTCCAGCTCATTAACTTCTGGCGGATCGTCCAGCGTGCGAGCCGGATCGTGGGGGTCGCCCGCGAACGGGTCGGGAGGGAGGGCGTCCTGAGACACACCACATACGGTACTCGGCTCGAGTCCACTTCGCGGCATGGCGTCGGACAGTAGTTCGTTCGCTACACGATGCGGCGCCGGGTGAGGGAAAACCCGCCGGATTTCACCGGGGTCCGGTGGCGGCCGGGACGGATAGGATGGGGTAACCACAAGCGAATCCAATCCCCATAACCTGGGTGAAGGGTGACCGCCGCGATGGCCAATGAGTTGACCGCCGGTTTGCCTGCGAAGTTTGCCATGCTTGGGCTGACCTTTGACGATGTACTGTTGCTGCCGTCGGAGTCGGACGTGCTGCCGTCCTCGGTGGATACCTCGACGATGCTGACTCGCAACGTGCGGCTGCGGATGCCGCTGGTGTCTTCGGCCATGGATACGGTGACCGAGGCCAGAATGGCGATTGCGATGGCTCGCCAAGGCGGCATGGGCGTGCTGCATCGCAATCAGTCCGCACAGGAGCAAGCCGCGCAGGTCGAGGTGGTGAAACGTTCTGAAGCCGGCATGGTGACCGACCCGGTTACCTGTACGCCGGATGCCACCCTGCGCGACGTTGACGCCTTGTGCGCCCGATATCGGATATCTGGGCTGCCGGTTACTCACCCGGATGGAACCTTGCTGGGCATCATTACCAACCGCGACATGCGATTCGAAGTCGACCACAGCCGGCGGGTCAGCGAGGTGATGACGCGCCAGCCGTTGGTTACCGCCCAAGTCGGCGTGACCGCCGAGGCCGCGCTCGGTCTGTTGCGCAGCCACAAAATTGAAAAGCTGCCTGTGGTGGACGGTGCCGGGATTCTCCGAGGGCTGATCACCGTCAAGGATTTCGCCAAGACCGAACAGTACCCGATGGCTACCAAGGACCCGGACGGGCGGCTACTGGTCGGCGCGGCCGTCGGGGTCGGTGAGGACGCGGTCGAGCGGGCGATGCTGCTCGTCGAGGCGGGCGTTGATGTGATCATGGTCGATACCGCGCACGGTCATTCCCGGCGGGTGTTGGAGATGGTGGCCAGGCTGGCCAAGGAAACGGGCGACGGTGTCGACGTGGTCGGCGGGAACGTAGCCACCCAGGCGGGTGCGCAAGCGCTGGTGGACGCCGGAGCGGATGGAGTCAAAGTCGGGGTCGGTCCGGGTTCGGTCTGCACTACTCGGGTGGTGGCCGGGGTCGGCGCACCGCAGATTACCGCGATTTATGAGGCTGCCCGGGCGTGCGAGGCCGCCGGAGTGCCCGTGATTGGTGACGGTGGCATCCAATACTCTGGGGATATTGTCAAGGCGATCGCGGCCGGCGCGCACAGCGTGATGCTGGGCAGCCTGCTCGCGGGCACCGAGGAATCGCCGGGCGCCATCATCCTGGTCGGCGGTAAGCAGTACAAGACCTACCGGGGGATGGGCTCGCTTGGCGCGATGCGCGGGCGGCTTAGCGACCCCGATGGCAAGTCGTATTCCCAGGATCGGTACGCCCAAGACGACGTGCTCAGTGAGGACAAACTGGTACCGGAGGGCATTGAGGGGCGGGTACCGTTCCGGGGTCCGTTGACCCAGGTCATGCGCCAGTTACTCGGTGGCTTGCGCTCCGGGATGGGGTACACCGGCTCGGCGACCATCGACCAGCTCAGGCAGGCGCGGTTGGTGCGGGTAACGGCCGCTGGCCTGAAGGAAAGCCATCCGCATGACATCAACATGACGGTTGAGGCGCCGAACTACGTGGGTCGTTAACCATCACTCGCGTTGGAATACCCTGGCACGCGTGCGTGACCTCGTTGAGATCGGCATCGGCCGCAGCGCCCGCCGCGCCTATGACTTACACCAGATTGAGATCGTGCCTTCGCGGCGAACCCGCACCTCGAAGGAAGTGTCCACCTCGTGGCAGTTGGATGCCTACAAGTTCGATATTCCGCTGCTGACGCACCCCACCGACGCGGTTGTCTCGCCGGCGACCGCGATCCGGGTATGGCAGCTGGGGGGATTGGGCGTCCTTAACGCGGAGGGGCTGTGGGCCCGGTACGCCGACCCGATCGCCGAACTCGCCAAGGTGATCGAGGCATCCGACGGAGACGACCCGGTAGCAGCGGTACGGCTGCTACAACAGCTGCACACCGCGCCGATCCGCCCGGATCTTCTTGCCGAAGCGCTGCGCACGGTGCGCGAGGCCGGTGTCATCGTCGCGGCCAGGGTCAGCCCGCAACGGGCTCGCGAACTTACCGGGCACTTGCTCGCCGCTGGGGTGGAGATCCTGGTGGTGCAGGGCACGATCATTTCCGCTGAGCACGTGTCGACTGGCTTTGGCGAGCCGCTGAACCTCAAACAGTTCATCGCTGATCTGGACGTCCCCGTCGTTGCCGGTGGGGTGGGTGATTACCGCACCGCGATGCATCTGATGCGTACCGGAGCGGCCGGTGTCCTGATCGGCTACGGGGAATCGTTGGCGACAACCACCGACACCGTGCTGGGCATCGGGGTTCCGATGGCGACCGCGATCGTCGACGCCGCGGCCGCTCGCCGCGATTACCTGGATGAGACCGGCGGTCGGTACGTGCATGTCATCGCGGATGGCGGCATTTTCGGCTCGGGCGATATCGCCAAGGCGATCGCCTGTGGCGCCGACGCGGTCATGCTCGGCGAGCCGTTGGCCGAGGCGGAAGAAGCCCCGGGCGGCGGGCTGTATTGGACGGCGGCCGCCGCGCACCCGTCGCTGCCCCGCAGCGATGTGACCGGGCTCGGCGTGCGTGGGCACAGTTTGGAGACCGTGTTGTTCGGGCCGTCGGACAACCCCGACGGCAGAGTCAATCTCTTCGGTGGGCTGCGACGGGCGATGGCCAAGACCGGCTATTCGGACCTCAAGGAATTCCAGCGGGTCGGCCTCACCATCCGCCGCTAGTGTCTCGTAATCGAAAGTCCATTGCTAGCGATTGTCGTTGCTATCGAGTAGCTTCTTTAATTGTTGGTGCATTAGTCGAACTTGGGTGATGATCTCGTCAGGCGTAGCGGTCCAGGTAAATGGCTTTGCGTTCTGGTTCCAGTGCGTGATGTAGTCGTTGATGGTATCGATAAGTCGCTGGACTGACGTGAAGGTTCCGCGTCTGATTGACCGCTTGGTGATGATGCCGAACCAGATCTCCATTTGGTTGAGTCAGGAGCTGCCTGTTGGAGTAAGTGAAAAGTGACCTTTGGATGCTTGGTGAGCCATTCGTTGACGGTGTCGCCTTTGTGAGTGGAGAGGTTATCGAGGACAACGTGGAGTTCTTGATCCTTGTACGTGGCGACGACTTGATCCATAAACGTGATGAATTCATCGGTGCGGCGGCGAGGATAACAATCTCCGATGACCTCTCCGGTCTGAGTGTTCAGCGACCTCTCCGGTCTGAGTGTTCAGCGCGGCGAACAAGTTCGTGGTCCCGTTCCGAATGTAGTCGTGGGTTCGTTTCTCGGTCTTCGAAAATGTCATCGGCAACGTCGGCTGCGTCCGGTCCAACGCCTGGACCTGGGTCTTCTCGTCAATCGAGAGGACCACGGCTCCTTCGGGAGGGTTGAGGTAGAGACCGACCACACCTCCTCGAAACGAGGATCGGTGGAAAGCTTAAAAGTGCCCTGACGATGCGGTTGAAGACCGTGTCCCCGCCAGAGCGAAGCCACAAAGTTATGCGATACCGAGATTCCTAACTTCTGTTTAAGATAGTTCGCCATCTCCCTGCTCGACCAGTGGGAGAGCCCAGTCTCCTCCGGTGGCGTCCGCTGGCTTAGCGCCAGGATTTGGGATCGGACCTCGTCTGAGATGTCACGAGGGCGTCCCGTGGGAACTCGGCTCACTAACCCATCGACGCCGTATACGTGATATCGACTCAGTCACGTATACACAGTCTGTTTCGACTACACAGTCTGTTTCGACGTGTCCGACATCCGCGCAATCTCTGCGACCGAGTGCCCTCGACCCGCCTTCGCGGCGCACCAGTCCCCGGCCACAGGCCGTGAATCGCGGGGCGGAACGTCAAGCCCATCGCGATGCCCGTGTGGTACTCGGTGAGTTATCGTCACACCACATCGAGGCCGCCGATCACTGACCCGCCTACTCCTCAGCGGACCTGGTGTCCTCACGGTGTTCCGCCCAGGTACGTGGTGTAGGAGCCCTCGACCCTAGAGCAGGCCTGTGCGCCCACCCCCCGGGGGGCACCCGCCCGTACCACACCCTCCCCGACCCATATCCAGGTTAGGAGAGCTTAATAATGCCCCATGAGAGAGTCCCCTTGGCTATTAGCGGACCGATCAGTATTTTTGATTAGGTTCACGGTGGCAGGTGGCATGAGGGTCTCCTGGGTGGAGGTGGACGTAATCCTTCCACGCCGTCGTTGTAAAGGGCCATCGCTACCCGGTGGAGATCATCAGTCACTGCTGTGTGGCTTATCCCCTGGTCGGGGCCGACGGCGACGTAGCTGGTTGGCGAAGGTCTGACCGAATTTGCGCCAAACGGATTTTAAACAACAGGGAGTGGAAAAGCATGGATCGCCTCCTGGGAGGGCCAACCACCAAAACAACGCGAGGTGCTATTTGTTCACGTGGCCGAGGTTGCGTGAACAGATCGCGTGTTGCAGGCTGGGAGCGATGTTGACTGCGCTCTGGCCACGAACAGCCGCGGTGCTTCTGGCCGCGTTCGCTGTTGGGCTGTTGACGGTCTACGGGGGGCGTACCGCGTTGTCTGGGCCGACATCGTCGGCGGCGGCGATACCGATCACGGTGGGTGAGAACAGTTGTGGGCGGGGCTGGAGCGATCCACGGCCTGGCGCCCAAACGCTGTGGCTGCGCAATACCGGCTCGGAAGCGGCCGAGGTGCAGCTGGTGGAGCTGACCAGCGGCGCAGTGCTGGCCGAGGTGGCGGGCTTGGGCAGTGGGGCGAGCGCGCCGCTGCGGGTGGAGCTGGGCGGCGGCCGCTATGCGCTGCGCTGCGTGCTGGAGGAGTCCAACGTGGTCACCGGGCCAGCGGTAGGAGTGCCCGGGCCCGCCACCGGACCGGCCGGAGTCATCCCGGTCACCAGAGCGGACCTGGCCGGTCCGCTGCGGACCTACCAGGCCAGCGTGCTCGCCGCAATGACCCCGCTGCTGAGCGACGTCGCCACCCTACGGGCGGCGGTGTACTCCGGCGACCGGGACGCCGCGCGGCGCGCCTGGTTGCCCGCGCATCTGGACTACCAGCGGCTCGGCGCGGCGTACGGGGCGTTCGGTGACTTGGACGAGGCGATTGACGGCCGGCCCGACAGGTTGCTAAGCGGTGTGTCCGACCCGGAATTCACCGGGTTCCGCCGGCTGGAGTACGGGCTGTGGCACGACCAGCCGATGCCGGCGCTGCGGCCGGTCGCCGACGCTTTGGTGGCGTCGGTGACCCAACTGCGCGATCAGGCGCCGAACATGCGTCTCGACGGGCTGGACTTGACCCGGCGTGTGCACGAGATCCTGGAGGACACCGAGCGGTTCGAGCTGACCGGCCACTCGGATGACGGCAGCGGCACCACCCTGGCCGCCGTGCGCGCCCAGGTGGACGCCACGAACAGCGCGCTGGATGCGCTGCGCCCGCTGCTGAGGACCCGCGACCCGGCACTGCCTGAGGTAGACGCGGTCCTCGCCGAGCTGGCGAGGACCCTGGACACAGCGAACCACAACGGAGTGTGGATACCTCTCCAGGCTCTGGACCACTCGACCCGGCAGCGGATCAACGCGCTGGTCGGGCAGGCGCTGGAGCTGCTGGCTCCGATCGCGGTGATCGCCGAACCGAGACAGACCTCGTGACCGGGTGGCGAAGCCGGATCAGCCGCCGAGGGCTGCTGGTCGGCGCGGTCGCGGCGGGCACGGCCACCGGGGCGGTCCTGCCCGGGGTGACCAGCGGCTCGCAGCGGGGTGAGCGGTTTAGTCCGGTGGCGGACCGGGTCGCGTTCCACGGCCTGGTGCAGGCTGGGGTCACCAACCCGGCCCCACCTCACGCGTCGGTCATCGCGTTCGACGTGACCGCCGTCAACCAGGCCGAGCTGGGCGAGCTGTTGCGCGAGCTGACCGAGCGGGCCAGGCTGCTATGCGCGGGCGACTACGAGCCTGCGGTGCGTGACATCACGGGCACGCCCGCCGACTCCGGCGTGCTCGGGCCGCAACCGCCGCCGGACCGGCTCACCGTGACCCTCGGCGTCGGTGCCTCGCTGTTCGACCAGCGCTACGGGCTCGCCTCCCGGCAGCCACCCGGTTTGCGCCCCATGCGCACCTTCCCCAACGACAGCCTGCAGCCCGAGCGCTGCCACGGCGATCTGAGCCTGCAGATCTGCGCCAATTCGCGGGACACGGTGATCCACGCGCTGCGTGACCTGACCCGCCACACCCGGGGCGGTATGCAGGTGCGCTGGCGGGTGGACGGCTTCCTGTCCCCGCCGCGCCCCTCAGGCACGCCGCGCAATCTGATGGGGTTCAAGGACGGCACAGCCAACCCGAATGTCACCGACCCGGCGCTGATGGACCGGTTGGTGTGGGTGGACCGCGAGCAGGGGCTGCCCGGTCAGCTGTGGACTGCGGGCGGCAGCTTCCAGGTGATCCGCCGGATCCGAATGCTGGTGGAGTTCTGGGACCGGGTGTCGGTGTCTGAGCAGGAGAATATGTTCGGTCGCCGCCGCGATACCGGCGCGCCGCTGGACGGCTCCGTCGAGTTCGACATCCCGCGCTACGATCTCGACCCCACCGGCACCTCCATCCCGCTGACCAGCCACATCCGCCGGGCCAACCCACGCACGGAATCCACCGCCGAAAGCATCCCGCTGCGCCGACCATACAACTACGACGCCGGAGTGGACGGCGTGGGCAACCTGGATATGGGACTGCTGTTCATCTGCTACCAGCGAGACCTGGCGGCGCAGTTCGAGGCGGTGCAGATCCGGCTGATCGACGAGCCACTGGTCGACTATATTGAGCCGAACGGCGGCGGCTACTTCTTCGTGCTGCCCGGCATTCGCGGCGCCACCGACTACTGGGGACGGACGCTGCTGGGCCGCGCCTGACCGTAGACCTGACCAGCTCGGCCACCCGGCCGAGACGAGCAACCCAGGGGGGCTGATGACAGCGGCGAGCACCAGGCGACGGCGTGTGATAATAATCGCGGGCGTGCTGGTAGTAGTGGTTGCGGCCGTGGTGGGCGGCGTGCTGGCCGCACGCCAAGGCACGGCGCCGGCCACGGTTGTCGGAGCCGACCAGGCGCATACCACCACTCCAATCAAGCACGTCGTGGTGATCTTCGATGAGAACATCTCGTTCGACCACTACTTCGGCACCTACCCGAAGGCCGCGAACACCGACGGCACCCCATTCACCGCAGCGCCGGGCACGCCCGCGGTGAACGGGCTGACCCCCGCGCTCATCGAGCACAACCCGAACCTCTACGGCCCCACCCGGCTGACTCCGCAACAGGCGCTGACCTGCGACCAGAGCCACAACTACGATAAGGAACAGCGTGCCTACGACAACGGTGCGCTCGACAAGTTCGTCCAGTACACTGAGGCCGCCACCTGCACCGGGCAGCCAGTGCTGTTTGGCAAGCCCGGGCTGGTCATGGGCTACTACGACGGCAACACCGTCACCGCGCTGTGGAACTACGCCCAGCACTTCGCGATGAGCGACAACTTCTTCGCCGCCATCTACGGGCCCTCCACGCCCGGCGCGATCAACCTCGTCTCCGGGCAAACCCACGGCGTGCGGGTGTACGACCCGAAAACCGACAAGCCGACCACCGACCTCACCTATAGCGCCAGCCCCGACCCAGCCGGCGTCGGCACGCTGATCGACGATGCGGACCCGCTGGGTGACGAGTGCTCCGACCACAACCGCACCACCACCGACACCCTCGCCTCGTTCACCGGGCGCAACATCGGCGATCTGCTCAACCAGCACCAGCTGAGCTGGGGGTGGTTCCAAAGCGGCTTTGCCCCGACCGGTCACGACCCATCCGGTGAGGCACTGTGCGCGGCAAAGCACCCGAACGTCGGAGGCAACCAGGTGTTCGACTACGTGCCACACCACGATCCGTTCCAGTACTATCTGTCCACGGCGAACCCGAAGCACCTGCCGCCGAGCTCGGTCGCCGCGATCGGCAGCACCGACCAGGCCAACCACAACTACGACCTCTCCGACTTCGACACCGCTCTGGCAGCCGGCAACTTGCCCTCGGTCAGCTACCTCAAGCCACCGGCCTACCGGAACGGGCACGCCGGCTACTCCAGCCCGCTGGACGAGCAGCCGTTCCTGGTCACCGAGATCAACAAGATCCAGCAGTCCCCGGCGTGGCCATCCACCGCGATCTTCATCGCTTACGACGACTCGGACGGCTGGTACGACCACGTTATGCCGCCGGTGGTCAACGGCTCGTCCGACCCGGCCCGAGACTCCGCACCGTGCACCGCGAACACCGCCTTGACCGGCCAGCTCGACCGCTGCGGCCTAGGCCCCCGGCTGCCGCTGCTAGCCATCTCGCCGTACAGCAAAGCCAACTACGTCGACCACGGACTCAGCAGCCAAGCGTCGGTCCTGCGCTTCATCGAAGACAACTGGGGACTGGGCCAGCTCGGCAACGGCTCCTACGACACGATCGCGCCGTCACTGCTGCGCG
The DNA here is from genome assembly GCA_019244295.1 of Pseudonocardia sp. Lineage (GTDB taxonomy): Bacteria > Actinomycetota > Actinomycetes > Mycobacteriales > Pseudonocardiaceae > Pseudonocardia. Next base: position 31,159 of record JAFASX010000127.1, on the reverse strand, counting down.
CGGACGGCATGTTCGACTTCACCGCCCCACCACACCCCGCACCGGTCCTCCTCGACCCCGCAACCGGCGCGGTCAGTCACTGACCCGACGGTGCCCCCACCACGCTACACCCGCACCACAACGAAGCCACGCGATCAACGATGAACTCAACCCCAATTAAGGGCATTGTCAGGTTGTTGGGTGTGCAGTGTGGTGTCGCGTGTCGGAGTCGAGGGGTGGTCTTCTCACGGGCTGAGGGCGTGGAAGCGGGTTTGCGCGCGCTCCAGCCCCTCGGCCAGCAGCAGTTCGACCGCGTCCGCGCAGAGTTCGAGGGCCAGCTCCAACTCCGCGCGCTCCGCGGCGGAGAAAGGCCGCAGCACATAGTCGGCCGGATCCAGCCGACCGGGCGGGCGGCCGACGCCGAAGCGGACCCGCAGGTAGTCACGTCCGCCCACCGCGCGGCTGATGGAGCGCAACCCATTGTGGCCGCCCTCTCCGCCGCCGCGTTTGAGCCGGACGGTGCCGAACCCGAGATCCAAGTCGTCGTGTACCACGACGAACTCGGTGGCCGGCACGGCGAAATAGCGCAACACAGCAGCCACCGGCCCGCCCGAGACATTCATGAACGATCGAGGTTTGGCTAACACTACTCGCCGGTCGCCGAATCGGCTTTCCGCGACATCAGCGACGTTGCCCGATCCTTTGTGCCGCCGGAAGTGCTCACCGACCCTGGCCGCCAGCCGGTCGAGCACCATAAACCCCACGTTGTGTCGAGTGTCGACGTAGCTTGGCCCGGGGTTACCCAATCCAGCCACGAGGCTGGGCCTGGTCTCCGGGCCGCCGCTGCCGCTCACCCCTTGCCGGCGGCGGTTTCCCCGCCCCCAGCCGAAGCGCTAGCCGGTTCCGCTCCGGGTTCCATCTCCTCGGCGGTCGGTGCGTTGGACACAACGACCACGAGTTGCTCCGGGTCAGTGCGCAGAACGACCCCAGCGGGCAGCTCGACCTGGCCGGCCAGCACCTGGGTGCCGATCTCGACGCCGGTCACAGACACCGCCAACGACTCCGGGATGTTCAGCGCATCCGCCTCGACTTCAAGCCGGTCCATCTCCTGGATGACCAGGCTGCCGGGTAGGGCGTCGCCCTCGACCTGTACCGGCACCTCGACCGTGACTTTTTCCCCGCGTTTGATCACTAGAAGGTCGACGTGCTCGATGTAGTCGCGAATGGGATGGATGGCCACCGCCTTGGGCAACGCCAACTGGGTTCCGCCGCTGAGCCCTAGGGCGAATACCGCGTTGGGGCCGTGCTCACGCAGCACGCGGGAAAACTCCAGCGCGGGCAGCGTCAGGTGCAGCGGGTCAGCGCCGTGACCGTAGAGCACGGCGGGGATTTTCCCGGCGCGCCGGGCGCGCCGGGCGGCGCCCTTCCCGAACTCGGAACGACGCTCGGCGTTGATACGGACCTCGGCCACGGCGATGTACTCCTCGGAATAGCAGTGACGTTTTCGTCGGCGGACCGCGGCGCGACGCAAGTGTTGGATCAGCCAGATCGGATCCGCCATCCACGTCGATAACGGCGGCGTTATGCGCACCGCCCTCGCCGGGCAACTAGCCAATTATATGCCTGGCTCAGCCAGTGTCTCCGCGGCCCCGCCTTGCTCGCCGAAGGGGAATCTGTACGCGGGGAGCGGGCACGGCGGCTCTCTAACCGGCCGGGTTTGCCTGCCTACGCATTGCCGTTGAACAGGCTGGTCACGGAGCCATCGGTGAACACCTCGTGGATCGTCCTGGCGATCAGCGACGCGATGGACAGGACGGTGAGCTGGGCGAACCGCTTCTCCTCCGGGATCGGCAGCGTGTTGGTCAGGATAACCTCGTGCGCGCCGCAGGTGGAAAGACGCTCGCGGGCCGGCCCGGACAGCACGCCGTGGGTCGCCGCGACGACGACGTCGGCGGCGCTGTCAGCCAGCACGGCCTTGACCGTGGCGGCGATCGTGCCGCCGGTGTCGATCATGTCATCGATCACCAGGCAGGTCCGGCCTTTGACGTCGCCGACCACCCGATTGGCCACCGCCTGGTTGGGGCAAAGTGGGTCGCGGGTCTTGTGGATGAAGGCCAGCGGGCAGCCGCCCAGGGTCTCCGACCACCGCTCGGCGAGCCGGACGCGGCCGGAGTCCGGCGAGACGACCGTGAACTTCCGGTCAGCGTAGTTGTCCCGGATGTAGCCGGACAGCAGCGACATCGCGAACATGTGATCCACCGGACCGTCGAAGAAGCCCTGGATCTGCGCGGTATGCAGGTCGACGGTCATGATCCGGTCGGCGCCGGCGGTCTTGAACATGTCCGCGACGAGCCTGGCGGAGATCGGCTCGCGGCCTCGGTGTTTCTTGTCCTGGCGGGAGTAGGGGTAGAACGGCATCACGGCGGTGATTCGCTTCGCGGATGCTCGCTTCAGCGCGTCCACCATGATCAGCTGCTCCATCAGCCAGTCGTTGATGGGCCGGCAATGGCTCTGCAGGACGAAAGCGTCGCAGCCACGCACTGACTCGTCGAAGCGCACAAAAATCTCGCCGTTGGCGAACTCGTACGCGGATTGCGGGGTGATCGTGACATCCAGGTGCTTGGCCACCTCTTCGGCGAGCTCAGGGTGCGAACGACCGGCGAAGAGCATGAGGTTCTTCTTCGAGGTCACGGACATCACGCTCATGTGGTTGGGCCTCCTGCCCCGGGCCGGCTGCCCCCTACCGGCGTCGCTGGGATGCTGACGAAGTCTCTCGGATCTGGCTCAAGAGCTGGATCAGGCGCCGGATCAGGCATCGAATCAGATGCCCTCTCGGGCACCGCCTGATCGACCTTGGCGGCGGCCCGTTCGGCGGCCAGCGCGGCCGCTGTGCCTGCTCGGCGCCGGCTCACCCAGCCCTCAATGATGCGCTGGTCACCGGCCGAGACCGCCAGCGCACCGGGTGGGACATCGGCTCTGATGACGGCGCCGGCGCCGGTGTAGGCGCCATCCCCAATGGTAACCGGTGCAACAAACGTATTGTCTGAGCCCGTTCGGGCGTATGCGCCGACTACTGTGCGATGCTTGTTCACCCCGTCGTAGTTGACGAACACCGAGGACGCGCCGATGTTGGCGTGCTCGCCGATCGTGGCGTCGCCCACGTAGGTCAGGTGCGGCACCTTCGTGCCCGCGCCTACCTCGGAGTTCTTGACCTCCACAAATGTGCCGATCTTGCTGGCCTCGCCCAGCCAGGCTCCGGGCCGCAGGTAGGCGAACGGGCCGACGTTGGCCCCCGCGCCGATCACGGCGTCGCGGCCGTGGGTGCGGATCACGGTTGCTGATGGCCCTACCACACAGTCGGTGAGGGTCGTGTCCGGGCCGATCGAGGCGCCCTCGGCCACCGCCGTGGTCCCGTGTAGTTGCGTGCCGGGCAGCAGCGTCACATCGGGCGCGAGCCGCACACTGACGTCCACCCAGGTCGTAGCCGGATCGACAACAGTCACCCCGGCTCGCATCCACTCGGCCAACAGCCTGCGGTTCAACTCGGCTCTGACCTCGGCTAGCTGGATCCGGTCGTTGATCCCGGTGACCAGCCACGGGTCCGGGCAGCACCGCGCACCCACCCGCTTGCCATCGGAATGGGCCATACCGATCAGGTCGGTGAGGTACTGTTCACCCTGTGCGTTGGCGGTCGAGGCCGGATTGGCCAGCCGAGCCAGGCCCGTGCGCAGCATGTCGGCGTCGAACACGTATACCCCGGAGTTGATCTCCCGGATGGCCAGCTGCGCGGGCGAAGCGTCGGCCTGCTCGACGATCCCGGTCACGGCCGCGCGGCGATCTCCGCCCGCGCGCAGTATGCGGCCGTAGCCCGTCGGGTCGGCGAGCTCGGCGGTGAGCACGGTGACCGCGTTCCCAGCCGACGCGTGCTCGCGGATGAGTCCGCGCAGGGTGTCGGCGTCCAACATCGGCACATCGCCGTAGGTGACCACCACCGGGCCAGCCACGGTTGCCGGCATGGACCGCATCGCGCACGCCACCGCGTGGCCAGTGCCACGCTGCTCGTCCTGGATGGCCACTAACACCGCCGCGGCCAGCTCACTGCTCAGTTTGGCCAAATAATCTTGCACTTGCTCGCGGCCGTGCCCGATCACTACCACGAGATAGCCGGGGTGCACGCTGGCCGCCGCGTGCACCGCATGCCCCAGCAGCGCCCGTCCAGCGATCTCATGTAGCACCTTAGGGGTTGAGGAGCGCATCCGCCGGCCTTCACCGGCGGCAAGCACGACGACGGCCGCTGGGTTCGGCCCATCCGGATCGCCCGGTGTCGCGTTCGTGGCCGTCGGCTCGACGCGGCCGGACTGGTGCATGCTGAGCTCTCCCAACGCTTGGTTTCGCGGCTGGCCGCCCGTGCGCGGAGTACACGCGAGCGTGCCCCTGCCGGGGGCAGCCGGGGGGCAGCTGCCACTGAAATCGTAGGCCGGTGAGGCGGGAGATCCGGACCGAGGGGCCCGCGTCCTGAGCCGGCGGATATCGTCATGATGAGCTTTTCCCTATCGGTTTCGGCCGCCTCGATAGCGGTGATTTGTTGCGCCGCGTTCGCGCCCGGTGTCGGTGAGCACCGGGGGACCGGGCTCGGTACGTGGGCGGGCCCGCCGGCAGCGACTAGTCTCGGCCCCAAGCCAGCACAGACGCCGCATCGGCCCCTGGAGACCGCGTACCCATGCTCGAGCGTGACCTCGTCGACCGACTTTTCCCCGACGACCTGCCAGAACCGTCCCACTGGGAACAGCGTTACCCGCCACGTCAGTTGCCCGAGAGCGCTCAGGTAACCCGCTTCGCGCCCAGCCCCACCGGGTTCGTCCACATTGGTGGCGGGTATACCGCGATGATCGCCAAGGACGTCGCGCGGCACAGCGGCGGGGTTTATTTCGTGCGTATCGAGGATACCGATCAGTCCCGCGAGGTCGCCGGCGTCGCCGACCAGTTCGAGCGCGCTTTCAGGTATCTCGGTGTCGCATCTGATGAAGACACCGTCAATGGCCCGTACGGGCCTTATCTGCAGTCCGCCCGTGAGCGGATCTACCTCAGTTACGTACGGGAGCTCATGCGCAAGAGCCAGGCCTACCCTTGCTTCTGCACCCGGGAGGAACTCGCCGAGATCACCCGCCGGCAGCAGGCCACCAAGCTGCCAACCGGCTACTACGGTTCGTGGGCCCGTTGGCGGGACGCGGACCCCGGCGAGGTGGTCGCCAAACTGAGCGCTGGCGAGCCGTATGTGGTTCGGTTCCGATCGCCCGGCACCGAGGGCCGGGTGAGTTTCGTCGACGCGATTCGCGGTCGGCTCGAGCACGAGGCCAACCGTAACGACGTGGTCATCCTGAAGACTTCGCAAAGTAACCCCAGGCTGCCCACCTACCACTTCGCGCATGCCGTCGACGAGCATCTCATGCGGGTGAACCTGGTGGTCCGGGGCGAGGAATGGATCTCCTCGGTGCCGCTGCACCTGCAATTGTTCGCCGCGCTGGGTTTCCAGCCACCGACTTATGCGCACATCGCACCGTTGATGAAGACCGATGCCGGGTCTCGGCGCAAGTTGTCCAAACGCAAGGACGACGAGGCGTCCGTCGACTATTACCTAGACGCCGGCTACCCCGCGCCCGCCGTGATGTACTACCTACGCGGTCTGGCGAACGGACGGCTGGCCGAGTTGCCGCTGGAGCAGGCCCTGGATGAGCCAATTCGGCTGGCTGAGTGTGGGGTGGCTGGCCCGCTGGTCGACATGGTCAAGCTGGTGGATATCTGTGGTGATTATATTGCCACCCTGGCCGGCCCCACCGTACTCGATGAAGTGCGTGAATGGGCCCGTGAGCGAGACCCCGAGTTGGTTTCGGTGATCAATGGAAACCGGGAGCTGGCTGAGCGCGCGATCGATGTGGAGCGGGTCGGTGTGGCGAACCCGAGGAAGGACCTGGTGCGGTGGTCGGACTTCCGCGCGATATACGGGTTCTTCTTCGCCGAGTTGTTTACATTGGTCACCAACCCAGCTGACGAACGCCTCGGCGGGTTGGACGGGACCCTGGTTCGCGCCCTGGCCGCCGATTTCGCTGATCATTACACCTGGGCCGACGATCAGCCGACCTGGTTTGCGCAGATTCGCGAGCTGGCCGCCCGCCATGGCTTCGCGCCCAACGCCAAGACGTACAAGGGTAATCCGGATGCCTACCCCGGGATGCTCGCTGACGCGGCGAATGTCTTGCGCGTGGCTATCACGGGCTCTCGCCGTAGTCCTGATCTGCACGCGGTGTGCGCCGCGTTGGGCTCCGGCGAGGTGGTCCGGCGGGTTCTCGCGCTCGCTGGTCCGGCCCAGCCAGGTAGCGTGAGATCGATCACTTGCGGTCCCCCGGCTCAATAAGCGGGGAAGCCTTGCGCTGGTTGGGGGTGGCTGGTCGGCGAGTGGAGGTCGGCACTCAGCGGGCGCCATGGTGGGCGCCGGGTCTGAGTACCGAGAGCGGCGTCTGGCCTAACCCGTGGGTCCGTTCGGATTATTCAAACGGCGTTTGGCGCGCTCTTTGAGCTCGTAACCGACAGCCGCGCAACCTGGCTCTCAGGTCGGCTGGGCGGCGCGGCGGTCCGTCATACAGTCGCGGGCATGCAACCCAGGCAGGCAAGAACGCTGTGGGCGGGTGGGTTCGTCGCGGCGTTGCTGGGCCCAGTGCTGCTGAGCCTGGTCAACGGCGACGACAACCCGCTGAGTGGGCAGCTTGCGGTGCAGAGCGGCGTACTGGCTACCGGCGTCATGGTGTGCGCGGTCATCGCGCCCTCCCGACTGCGTTCGCTGACCAGGGCGCTGGGTATCGACGGCGTGCTTGGCGTGCACCGCAGCCTGGGGCTGCTGGTGTCGCTGCTGGTTATCGCGCATATCGTGCTGGTGCTGGCCGCGAATCCGTCGGCGGTGACTTTGTTCGACCCTCGGCAGTGGTCGTTGCCGTCCCGGGCCGGGATCACCGCCGCCGTGTCGTTGATCGTGCTGGTCGGGCTGGCGCTGTTGCGCCAGCGGGTTGGCCGGCGGTACGGGCTGTGGCGTTGGACGCACCTGGGGCTCGCCTTGGTGACGCTGCTCGCTACCGCCTTGCACATCTGGTGGTTGCGTCATCTGGTCAATGACCCGGTGTCCCGGCTGTCGTTCGGGTTCTTGGCCGCCGCATTGGTCACCGTGCTCAGCTACCGCTGGCTCTGGCGTCCGTTCTTTGATCGGCACGACGCTTATCAGGTCGTCGAAGTCCGCGCTGAGACCGAAGACGTGCACACCTTGGTAATCGGGCCCCGACGGTCCCGGCACGGCTTCTGTGAGGGCGCCATGCGTTTCGAGCCCGGCCAGTTTGCCTGGCTTCGCGTTCGACGCTCAGTAATGGCCGAAGAGCACCCATTCACCATCACCTCTAGCGCGCGGAACTCCGATTCGATGGCGTTCACCATCCGGAATGTTGGTGATTTCACGTCCGCCATCGCCGGGCTACACCCTGGGGACTCGATCTGGGTTGACGGCCCGCACGGCGCATTCACCTGCGACGAACGGGTTCGCACCCGGGTGCTGGTGCTGATCGCGGCCGGCGTGGGCATCACCCCGATGATGAGCATGCTGCGCACCCTCGCGCACCGGGACGACCGCCGACCCGTGTTGCTGATCAGCGCGGCGCGCGAGGTGACCGATCTGCTCTTCCGCGACGAGCTGGCCGAGCTGAGCGCACAGCTCAACCTGACTGTGGCCGAGGTACTCAGCTCGCCGCCGCTGAAATGGTGTGGGCGAGCTGGACGAATCGATCGCGAGCTGCTCGCGGAGTTACTGCCAGAGCGCAGCGGGCGGCGGAAAGTCGAATACTTCGTCTGTGGTCCGCCCGCGATGGTGAATAGCGTGACAGTCGCCCTGGATGAATTGGGCGTCGACCCTGCTCGGGTGCACACAGAGCAGTTCGACATGGTCTGACCCAAGTGCGGTCTGGCGCATGCTCTGATGTAAGACCCATTAGTTGCCGGCACGCTCGAAAAGGTGATTTCTTGCTCCCCGCGATTCGCTTCGTCCGCTGGACCGTGCTCAGTTCTGTGTTGGTGACGGTTGTGGTGTCGATGGTGTTGGCCGGGCGCTCGCCGTCCTCACCTCAGTCCTTCTCGGCGCTGTTCGGCGACGGGATCACCCAGACCCCGTGGGGCCCGCTCGGTGCCGCCGACCGGGACATGCTGATCAAAGTGCGGCAGGCCAATCTCTGGGAAGGGCCAACCGGTGAGCTAGCCGAGCAGCAGGCGGTCAACCCGGCCGTGCGCGAGGTCGGACGCAAACTGGGGATCGAGCACGCCCAACTGGATGCTTCGTTACAGGATGTGGCCGAGAAGCTCAACTTGGTGCTGCCCAGCCAGCCCAGCGACCAGCAGCGAGTCTGGATGACTGACATTGGCCGTCGCTCAGGGCCCGATTTCGACCTTGCCTTCATCAATGTCGTTCGCTCCGCGCACGGTGAGGTGATGCCGTTGGTGGAGGGTGTTCGCGCGGGTACCCAGAACCAATTAGTGCGTCAGTTCGGGATCGAGGCGAGCACAGTCATCTCTCGGCACATGGGATACCTCGAAAGCACCGATTTGGTGGATTACTCGCTGTTTCCGCCCTCGACCGCGCCGGTCGCGCGGTTGACCGCGCTCGGCGGCTACAACGTCCCGATCACGCTGGTGTTGTTCGTGATCGCGGTGGTCGTGGGGGCCGCGTTGCTGCGCGAGCTAAACCGGTCCCGGACGGGTCGTACCGCCACCCAGCGTGATCGGTGGACGGGTTGGTGGGCCAAGCTGCTGGCCTTTCAGTCGTCGAGACGGTCTACTGAACTGAGTGCCGGATCAAGTGCTGTATTGAGTGCTGTATTGAGTGGGGAGCAGGCCGGTAATGCCCGACCCGAGCCCGATGTGGTGACCACGGCCGAACTGATCGCGGTGCTGAATCCGAGCGGCGGATCCAAATCGCTTTGGCCCGCGCCGGCTTGGCCAGCTTCCGCGCCAGCAATTCCGACGCAACGCACGGAGCCGCGAACTGAGGTGTTGGCGACACGCTCGGGCGTCGGGGCCTGGCCATACCAGGCTCACCGGCGCCATCCTGGGTACCCATGAACATTCAGAAAGACCACGTGCCGGCACTCATGGTCGCGCTTCTTGGCGCGTGTACGGCCTTTCAGCTGAATGCGAGCATGCTAAGCCCTGTCTTGCCCACGATCCAGCGGGATTTACACACCACCGTTGTGGCGGTCGGGTTCTCGCAAACAGCCTTCTTCACGTCGGCCGCGATCTTCGCGGTGTTCGTGCCGAGGCTAAGCGACATCCTCGGGCGTCGGCGCGTTCTGCTGGTGTCCTTGGCACTCACCACCGTTGGGTCCATTCTGGCCGCGGTTGCGCCCGGTATCGGCTTGTTGTGTCTCGCCAGGGTCATCCAGGGTTGCTCCGGCGCGGTCATCGCGATCTGCCTGCTGATCCTGCGCGGTCAAGTAGCTGAGCCCAAACGCTACGGCACCCTGATGGGAGTCGTAGCCGCGGTCAACGGCGGGGTCGCCGGTATCGACGTGTTCGTCGGCGGCTGGCTGGCCACCCACGTCGGATTCCGCGCGGTCTTCTGGGTCATGGTGGTCGTCGGCGCTATCGCCACCGGGCTGGTGGCGCGGATCGCACCGGAATCCCGGCCATCGGCGGGAACTCCAATGGACTGGTCAGGAGTGGTGGCACTCGCTCTCGCGGTCGCCTGCCTGCTGCTCGCGCTGAACGAGGCCGCGAAGCTCGCCGCCGCGAAGTGGTGGCAGGTCGCGGTGTTCGCCATCGCTAGCGTCGGCGCATTCGTCAGCTTCTATCAGAACGAGCGCCGAGCGCAGCACCCTCTCGTGCGGCCCGCGCAACTGCGCGACCGGGGCACCTGGGCGGTGCTGCTGACCACCACCCTCACCCTGGCCGGGATCTTTGCCGCGATCAACGGAGTCGTGGTGAGTGATGCCCAGGACGCGAAGGCCGGTTTGGGGCTGAGCGCGGACACCACCTCGGTCGTGCTGCTCACTCCCTACGCCCTGATCGGCTGGGCGGTCGGGCCGCTTGCCGGGCGTTTCGCCCCCACCTGGGGATACCGCCGAATACTGCGGATCGGTCTCGTCGGCAGTATCGTCGCCTTGGCGTGGATTGCCATGGTGGGGTTGCATTCGCTGCCGATGCTCGTCGGTGGGTCCCTCTTGCTGGGCATCGCCTATGCCGGGATGGCCAACATCATGCTCAACGGTTTGGCTGTGGCGCTGTCCCCGCCAGACCGGCCCGGTTTCCTACCTGGGTTCAACTCCGGGGCCTTCAACCTCGGTGCTGGCTTGAGCTTCGCGATACTGCCCGCCATCCAGACCATCATCGGCGGCTCGAACGGTGACGCGGCCGGTTACGCGGGTGCGGTGGCGCTGGGGGTGGTTATCACGGCGGCCGCGCTCGGTGTGTCGTATCTTATCCCCCGCCCCGCGCTGATTGAGGTGCGCGAACCCGTCGGCTTGGCCGACGGGTGACGCTTAGCCGAGGAGCTCCGCCGCCAGGATTCGAACCTGGAATACCGGAACCAAAATCCGATGTGTTGCCGATTACACCACGGCGGATCGTACGCGGACCCATCTATGGTGTCACGCCAGCGCTGGCGACCGTACAGGGCATCCCGAAACGACACACCGGCCGGGCGCGACACGCCGTCAGGAAGCCCTCGGCCGCTATCGATCGTGCTCAGCCCAGCCTACGCTAGTCTGGTGTGGCGGTCTTCTGGTGTGGCGGTCTGATCGGCCGTCTGGTGACCGACGCATCCCGCGACCTCTGAGGTGAGCTCCCCGTGACCAGCTCCGCCGAGGCCCTCGCCGGCCCCAGAATGATCTACGATGGCGTGCGCAGCCCTTTCCAGCACGTTCTGATCTATGTTTTCGTGATCGTCCCCATCCTCGGGTTTTTCGCCGCCATCCCGGTCGCCTGGGGCTGGGGAGTTCATTGGCACGACCTTGGCATGCTGGTGGTTTTCTACACAGTCGGCTGCCTTGGCGTCACGGTGGGCTATCACCGCCACTTCACCCACAAGTCGTTCAAAGCGCAGCAGTGGCTGCGAGTGGCGCTAGCCATCACCGGTTCGTTGGCCGTCCAGGGTTCGATCGTGCACTGGGTGGCCGACCATCGGCGCCACCATGCTTACTCCGACAAGGAGGGTGACCCGCATTCACCGTGGTTGTTCGGCACCTCGCCGCTCGGGGTCGCCCGGGGCTTCGTGCACGCTCATTTCGGTTGGTTGTTCGATCGCCGGGAGACCAACGTGCGCCGGTTCGTGCCGGATCTGCTGGCCGATCGAGTGATCATGCGGGTGGACCGGAGTTTCGGTTGGTTAGTGGTGGTCAGCTTGCTGCTGCCGGCGCTGATCGGCGCGTTGGCCACCTGGTCCTGGCTCGGTGCCGTCACCGGTTTCTTCTGGGCTGGCATCGTGCGAATGGGTGCCCTGCATCACGTCACCTGGTCTATCAACTCGATTTGTCACATGATCGGGCGCCAGCCTTTTGCCTCCCGCGATCGGTCCAGGAACTTCTGGCCGCTGGCCATCCTGAGCATGGGCGAGTCGTGGCATAACCTGCACCATGCCGACCCCACTTGCGCGCGGCATGGCGTGCTGCCTGGCCAGATCGACATTTCTGCCCGGTTGATCTGGTTGTTCGAGAAGTTCGGTTGGGTTCGCGATGTACGGTGGCCGACGCCCGCCCGCTTGGCCAAGCTGCGCAACGGCTAGTCCATATGGAGTAAACTCACGCCCATTCGTGCTGGTTGCGCTCGCTAACCGAATCGCTCGAAAGGGTGACATACTAGACGTGTGGCTTGGTGGCCTGATCCACGTCGAGGACCCGCGCCACAGATGTTGTCGGGGCTGTCGGGTGTTCGTCGAGGGAGGGTGAGATGAGCGCGTGTCGGCCCGTGGCCGGTCTAGTTTGTCCTCTGCAGAGGAGATGTTGAGTCTCCTGCTGGAGCGTCTCGACAGCGTCGCGCTGGTGGGTGCGCACTGTGACGACATCGTGGTCGGCTGTGGTGGGACGCTGCTGGAACTATGCCGAGCGCATCCCGGCGTCGAGGTCAGCTCGCTGACGCTCACCGGCGGCGGCAGTTTGCGTGAAGAGGAGGAACGCGACGCATTGGCCGCGTTCTGCCCGGGGGCGCGGTTACGTGTCGCGGTGCTCGATCTGCCACAGGGTCAGCTGCCAGCCCGCTGGGAGCGGGTCAAGCGCGGACTGGAAGACCTGCGGGCTCGGGCTGACCCGAGTTTGGTCTTCGGGCCGTCCGCCGGCGATGGGCACCCGGACCGCCGGTTGGTCTCCGAGCTGGTGCCGGTGGCATTTCCCGATCACCTGGTGCTCGGTTACGAGATCCCGCAGCGCGATGGTGATTTAGAACAGCCGAGGGTGTATTCGCCGCTGGCTGAACCGGTGCTCCGGGAAAAGATCGACAAGATGCGGGAGTGCTACGGATCGCAGCGAGATCGGGTCTCCTTCGAATCGGAGTACATCTCGGGTCTGGCCCGGCTGCGTGGCATGCAATGCTTGGCCAGGTACGCCGAGGCGTTTCACGCCACCCGGCTGGTGCTCGGAATGTCTTCATTAGGTGGGAGCAGCCCCTACTGATCTGGCTGATCTGGCCTCTGGGTCTGATCCGGGTGCGCGACTTCTCTGGCCCCCAGTTCGGGCCCCGGTGATCCCCCCGCTCTCACTACTTGTGCTCGACCCGGTACGGTATGTGGCCAGTCGACCCAAATGAGGTGAGCGGGTGGGCGTTTGGCGAATCTTTGGAATGGCGGCTCGACGGTGGTATCTCCTCGTTCCGTTCATGCTTCTGTCGTTCGGCGTGTCCTGGCTGGCCTACACCCATATGCCCGTTGTCTACCGCGCTAGCGTGGTGCATCAGGTCGTGCCGCATCAGATCAACGCCTCGTACTCGGCCGATGCTCGATCGGCCGGCTCGGGTGGCCGATTGCCGCAAAACCCGTTCCCTAGCGCGAAGGCCGTAGCGGCGGATCTGGTCGCGTCGGTTCGACCCCAGTGGCCGTCGGATCGCTCTCAGCGCACGCCAGGTGAGGCGGTCAAGATCCGGCAGCGACCGAACACTCCGTTGATCACTGTGGAGGCGCGGGCGGCCGACCAGGCTGGGGCGAATGAGTCAGCCAAAGCGGCTAGTTCCCGGCTGGCCGAACGGCTCACGGCTCTGCAAGACGAACGTCAGGTTCCGGCGAGCGGTCGGATGACCCTGGATACCCCGGTCCCGCTGAGCGTCTTGATCCCGGTGCGCACTACCGGAGTGAAAGTCTTCGCGGTCACCTTGGTTTTCGGTCTAATGTTGTCGATCATACTCGCCGCCGCCACTGAGCGTAGCGACCGGCGTCGTAGGGCGTTGGCGCAGGCCGGCGGTTCCGGTGACGGCCAGCTGAGTGGCCAGCCTGAGCTGCCCTCGGTCAGTCCGTCCGTCGAAGAGCCGGACACTCCCTCGCCACCCCCCTCGCCACCCGCTGTGGCCTCCTCAATGCCAGTTGCGGCTACGGCGCTGACCCGGTCGACCGGGTCGATGCGGACCAGGCCAACACATCCAGCACATCCAGGGAGCCCGATGCGTTCAGTCGGTTCGGCGGGTCCGCCGGCGCAAGAGGGTCGGCGTTCGCCCCGGGAACGTCCGCCCGAGGAGCGTTCGCCCTGGGAGCGTCCACCCCCTCAACGGCCGCGGCCGACTCCACCGCCGCCGTCTGGATCCGTCCGCCAGCCAGCACCGAAGCCACCGGCCGCTGTCGAGCGTCCTCCGGGGCAGGAGCCCTCCGGCACGGGGCCGACGCGGGCCATGCCCCAGAACCCGCCCCCGCTCTCCTCACCGTTGCCCGTGTCCCCACCGGTGTATCCGCCCGGTTCGCTCTCCCGTACCAGTGACTCGCTCCCGCCGCGGCCTTCCCCGCGGCCACAGCCGCTGGTGGCGCCTGAGCCGTCACTTTCGTCGCATTCGCTACCCATACCACTTTTGCTTCCGCCATCGGTAGAGTCGATGCCCGAACAGCAGGAGCCAGACCGCGCTCCTGGACCGCTCGGGTCGGCGACGGCGCCGCGCGGGCGGGCACCACTGGGAATGCCACCGCCCGGAGCGCCGGGTAGCCGCCCGACGACCGTCACCAGCTCGGCGTCTTCCGCGCCGCCAGACGATTCGCCGATTAAGAGTCCACTGGATGACACAGCCCCGCAGCCAACAGTTCAGCCCCACTCGGCGGACCGTGTCGAAGAGCTCGATCCGGTGACGTTCGATGCCGCCGACCTGTGGGCGCCTGTGGTTGAGCCGATCGCTGGCTCTGATCGATGGCTGCCCGTTTATTTGTCGGTTAACGACGCGCCTAATTTGTCGGTTAACGACGCGCCGCAACCGGCCGCGTACAACAAAGCGGATTACCATGTCGATCACCGCCGCGTCGAACCCGAGCTGGACGGCTGGCCGGACTTTGATGAGCCGGACGTCTCGGATAGGGCTCACGATGGGTCGGCCGCCGCGAAGCAATCCATCCCAGCCAACGGCAGCGGTGGTTCCCGGTCGTCGGAACGTGAAGACCCGTGGGTGTTTGGCTGACGGATCGTGGTGTCGGGACCACCGGCCTGGGCAGATCCAAGTAGACTGACCCGGCGCGAGCCCCAGGCTTGCCCCCAAACATCGCCCCGGCGGTGGCCTAAAACGGGTCAATCGATCGCTATCTGCGGCTAATCTGGGCATTAGAGCCTGGACATCGCGGCTCGATCCGGTGTCCGATCGGACACCGGATCGACGTGTGAACGATCAGCGCGCAGGAATCCGATCCTTAGGGAGGAACCGTGTCTGGATCATCACGAGGTTCCCTTCGCCGCGTCGCGCTGGCTGGCGCTGGTCGCCGCACTGCTGGCGGCCCTGGAGTCCGCCGACCCGCGTCACCCGGTTGCCGACAAGTACCGTAAGTAATCAGAGGCCATGTCGTCGAGTTATCTGCGCTTCCCGCACCTTCGCGGCTCGTTGTTGACGTTCGTCGCGGAGGATGACGTGTGGCTGGCCCCGGCCGAGGGTGGGCGTGCTTACCGATTGTCGGCCGACCAGGTGCCGGTGGCCAACCCTCGCCTGACCGACGACGGCACTCGGGTGGCGTGGACGTCGTGGCGGGATCAAGCCCCTGAAGTGCACGTGGCCGATACCGAGGGTGGCCTTGCCACTCGGCTCACCTACTGGGGGAATCACTGCACGCGCACCATCGGTTGGACCGATTCGGACGACGTTGTCGCGCTGAGTGCCGCTGATCAGCCGTTCAGTCGGTGGACCTGGGCTTACGCTGTTCCCGGCAATGGGGGGCCGGCTCGACGGCTGCCGTACGGGCCGGTGTCGAACATCGTGCTCGGGCCGGGAGGGTGCGTGCTGTTGACCTCAGTGTCGTCTCGGGAGCCGGCGTGGTGGAAGCGTTACCGGGGTGGCACGACCGGCAAGCTGTGGTGGGACGCCGCCGGCGACGGCGAGTTCGCTCAGCTGCTTGCCGAGCTGAACGGCAATATCGAGTCGCCGATGCTTCTTGGAGATGGCCCGTCCCGTCGTGTAGCGTTCATCTCTGATCATGAGGGATGGGGCAACGTCTACTCAGTCGGCGCTGGGTCGGGCACCGACGTATCGGGCACTGACCTGCGTCGGCACACCGACCACGGTGTCGAAGGCGGTGACCAGCCGCCGTTCTACGCCCGGCATGCCACCACCGATGGCACTCGGATCGTCTATGAGTGTGCCGGCCAACTGTGGCTACTGGATGCGCTCGACCAACCGGCTCGCCGGCTGGACGTACGTCTGGGCGGTCCGCGTTCGGCGCGGGCCCCATATCAAGCCAGCGCGGCCCGCTACCTTGCTTCGGCGATACCGGACAAGACCGGGCGACTCAGCATTGTCGAGGTGCGCGGTACCGTGCATCGGTTGGTGCACCGCGACGGGCCAGCGCGTGTACTGGCCGCCACGGACGGAGCGCGGGCCCGGCTGGCCCGGCCGCTGGGCTCGGACTTCGTGGTCTGGGTTAGCGACGCCACCGGTGAGGACGCTGTATACATCGCCCCGTTGAGTGATGCGCCGGAGGGCGCGGGGACCGGGTCGCCGGACAGCGATGCGACAGCCAACGTAGTGCCGACGCCGGAGGTGTACGGCCATGATGAAATCGGCCGGGTACTCGAGCTGGCCGCCGCTCCGGACGGATCGAAAGTCGCCGTCGCCTGCCACGACGGAAGGCTGCTGGTGCTGGACGGCGCGTCCGGAACGTTTACCGAACTGGCCGTCGGCGCTGATGGTGAGGTGTCTGGGCTGGCTTTTTCCCCGGACAGCACCTGGCTGGCTTGGTCGGATCCAGCGGAGCCAGGGCTGCGCCGAATCTTGATCGCCGACGTGACCGAGCAGGTCACTGTCCCGATCGCGGTGACTGAGCCCCGGTTCGTGGACACCAACCCGGTGTTCACCGCGGACGGACGCTACCTGGCGTTCCTGTCCCGCCGCAGCTTCGATCCCGTGTACGACGAGCACGTCTTCGACATGTCGTTTCCCAACGGCTGCCGACCGTTTCTGGTGCCGTTGGCCGCGCGCACGCCGTCGCCTTTCGGGCCTTCCCTGGACGGGCGTCCGGCGCAATTGTCGGATGGGTCTGGTACGACACCGCGCGACGGAGCCTCGCCCTCGGCGGAAACAGCGGCGTCCGCCGAGAACACCGGGCCATCGGCGGACAGCAAAACGGCTAACGGCCAGGGTGGTGGACCCAAGATGCAGGTCGATCCGGTTGGGCTGGCCGAGCGGGTGGTGCCGTTGCCGGTCGCCGAAGCACTCTACCGGCGATTGCGCGTCGGTAAGGATTGCCTGCTGTGGCTGCGCAGCGCCCCGGTCGGGGCGCTCGGTGTTGGTCTGGCCGAGGGCGCGCATTGGCCACGCCCGGTGTTGGAGCGATACGACCTGGTGCGCCGCAAGTGCGACGTGATAGCCGATTCGACGACCGCGTTCGAGGTGAGCGGGGACGGTACCCGGCTAGTGGTACGCGATCGGCAGACGCTTAGGGTGCTGCGCACCGACCGGTCCGGTCCGGATGCGCCCAGTGATCCCAGCGGTGACGAGTTCGAGATCGACGTCAAACGGATCTCGGTCACGGTTAACCCCACCGAGGAATGGCGGCAGATGTTCGACGAGGCTGGTCGGCTGATGCGTGACCATTTCTGGGTGGCCGACATGTCCGGCGTTGACTGGGCCGGTGAGCTGGCGAGGTATCGGCCGCTGGTCGACGCGGTGGGCAGCCACGATGACCTGGTCGATCTGCTCTGGGAGGTGCAGGGTGAGCTCGGCACCTCGCACGCCTATGTGGCGCCCCTGTGGCGCGGGGGTTCCGGGGGCAATCCCGGACTGCTCGGCGCGGACCTGGCACGCGGACCGGATGATCGCTGGCGGGTGGAGCGGGTACTGCCGGGGGAGTCATCCGACCCCCGTGCCCGCAGCCCGCTAACCGCTCCCGGGGTAGATGTGCGCGCCGGTGACGTGTTGCTCGCGGTCGGTGGCCGTCCGATCGACCCCCGGCTCGGGCCCGCGCCGCTGCTGCTCGACACGGCCGGCAAGCCGGTCGAGTTGACTGTCCTCTCTGACGGGGACGGCACCGGCGAGCCGACCGTGCGGCGGGTGGTGGTGTTGCCGCTGGCCGACGACGAGCAGCTGCGCTACCAGGACTGGGTGGCCGGTCGGCGAGCGTACGTCGCCGACCGTTCCGAAGGCCGGTTGGGCTATCTGCACATGCCAGACATGGTGGCCAACGGCTGGGCTCAGCTGCACCGCGACCTGAGCCGCGAGACCGCCCGCGATGGGCTGATCGTCGACGTCCGAGGCAACCGGGGTGGACACCTGTCCCAGCTGGTGATCGAGAAACTCGCCCGGCGGGTGATCGGTTGGGACGTGATGCGACACGGCCAGCCAACGACCTATCCGCTGGACGCCCCGCGCGGTCCGGTGGTGGCGGTCGCCGACGAGTTCTCCGGGTCCGACGGCGACATCGTCACCGCGGCCTTCCAACGGGTCGGCATCGGACCGGTCGTCGGTGTGCGAACCTGGGGTGGGGTCATCGGTATCGACAGCCGCTACCGTCTGCTGGACGGCACGTTGGTCACTCAGCCTCGGTACTCAACCTGGTTCGATCACCTGGGGTGGGGGGTGGAGAACACCGGGGTCAGCCCGGATGTCGAGGTGGTGATGAGCCCGGCCGACCATGCCGCCGGCCGGGATCCGCAGCTGGCCGCCGCGGTGGATCTGGCGTTGGCCGCGTTGGCGGAGCGGCCGGCCGCCGTGCCCCCGGACCCATCCACCCGCCCGTCTCTTACCCGCCAGCCGCTGCCACCGCGCACGTGACGCTGTGCTCGCTAACGTTCCGCTCGCGCAGCGCTAGTTGTGCTCGCGCGGTGGACCGCCCTCCAACGGGTTTTGTCGGGGCGGGCACGTAGGCTGGTAGGTGAGACCCCGGCCAGGGCGCTCGGCGCGGGCAGGGGTCCGCCCGCGCGCCCGTCCGCGTCTTGCATTGAGGGGATCCTGGCAGTGTCCGACGTATCCATCACCTCGCCAGGGCTGCTCGCCGCTGCCCTCGCCGATCCCGGTCTCAGCTCGGTGTTGGCCACCGCCGGCCGGTCGACGCTGCGTATCGAGGGCCCGCCCGCGCTGCGGCCGCTTGTCGCCGGCGCGCTGGCCGGCGCCGATGGGGTGCCCACCACGCTGGCGGTGTGTGCCACCGAGCGGGAGGCCGAAGACCTGGGAACCGCGCTGGGTGAGCTGATCGGCGCCGACGCTCTCGCCGTGCTGCCGTCCTGGGAGACCCTGCCTCACGAACGGCTCTCACCGAGGTCGGACACGGTGGGCCACCGTAACTCGATCTTTCGTCGGCTGGTCGGCGGAGACCCGTCGCTGCGGGTTGTCGTCGCGGCTGTGCGCAGCCTGATCCAGCCGATCGCCCCGGGGCTCGGCGCGTTGGAGCCGCTGACGCTGCAGGTCGGCGATACCTACGACTTCGAGGCGTTACTGCACCGATTAGTCGAACTGGCATACGAGCGAGTGGACATGATCACCGGGCGCGGCGAGTTCGCCGTCCGGGGCGGAATTGTCGACATCTTCTCGCCGACCGCTGAGCACCCAGTGCGGGTGGAGATGTGGGGCGACGAGGTCTCCGAACTGCGCGGTTTCACCGTCGCCGACCAGCGCTCGATTGGCAAGGTGGACCGTCTCGACGCGCCCCCGTGCCGGGAGCTGCTGCTCACCGACCAGGTCCGCGCCAAGGCGGCCGAGTTAGCCCGGACGCACCAGAACAACGCCACGCTGGCGGAGCTGCTCGGTCGGCTGGCCGAAGGAATCCCGAGCGAGGGCATGGAGTCGCTGATCCCGGCGCTGTGCGAAGGCGAGCTGAACCTCCTGACCGACCTGCTGCCGACCGGGGCGCACGTGCTGCTGGTCGACCCCGAGCGGATCCGGACGCGCGCGGTGGACCTGGTGCGTACCGGGCAGGAGTTCTTGGAAGCGTCCTGGCTGGCCGTGGCCGGTACCGAGGCTCAAGCACCGATCGACGTAGGCTCCTCTGCCTACCGTGATCTGGACGATGTGGCTGACCATGCCTGGGCCACCGGTCGGCCGTGGTGGACGCTCACCCCGTTCGGCACCGCTGGCGGTGACTACGACGACGGCGTGCTGCGTCCCGGCTTCCGTGCCATTGAGTCCTACCGAGGTGAGCTGCCCAAGGCGCTGGCTGATCTGCGGGCACACACCGCCGCTGGCGGGGCCGCCGTGCTGGTGCTGGCCGGTGCTGGCACCGCGCAGCGCGCTCTTGCGCAGCTCGGCGAAGCCGAGGTACCCGCTCGGCTGATCGAAGGTGGGCTCGCGAAGCCGCCGGAGAAGGGCCTGGTGAGCGTCATCCGAGGCCGGCTCATCGACGGCTTCGTGGCTGCCGGGCTGAACCTGGTGGTGCTCACCGAGGCCGACCTCACCGGCAACCGGGTGTCCACCGGTGAGGTCCGAAAGCTGGCCTCCCGGCGGCGCAACGCGGTGCAGCTGGAGACGCTCAAGCCCGGCGACTACGTGGTGCATGCCCAGCACGGCATCGGGCGGTTTATGGAAATGCGCGAGCGCACCGTCAGCGGCGCGACCAGGGAGTACCTGGTCTTGGAATACGCCGCCGCTAAACGAGGTCAGCCGCCCGACAGACTGTTCGTGCCGACCGATCAGCTCGACGAGGTGAGCCGCTACATCGGTGGCGAGACGCCGACGCTGAACAGGATGGGCGGTAGCGACTGGGCTAAGACCAAGAGCAAGGCGCGCGGGGCCGTCAGACAGATCGCCGCCCAGCTGGTGCAGCTCTACGCGGCCCGCAAGGCAAGCCCCGGGCACGCGTTCGCCCCGGACACCCCGTGGCAACGGGAGCTGGAGGACGCCTTCCCACACACCGAGACGCCCGACCAGCTGGCCGCGATCAACGAGGTCAAGCACGACATGGAGCAGCCGGTCCCGATGGACCGGGTGATCTCCGGGGATGTCGGTTTCGGCAAAACCGAGATCGCGGTCCGAGCCGCGTTCAAGGCCGTGCAGGACGGCAAGCAGGTGGCGGTCTTGGTGCCCACCACGCTGTTGGCCAGCCAGCACCTGCAGACTTTCAGCGATCGGATGCGCAGCTTCCCGGTCACCGTGCGGGGGCTGTCCCGGTTCACCGACCGCGCCGAGGCCGCCGAAACGATCAAAGGGATGGCCGAGGGCACTGTCGACGTCGTGATCGGCACTCACCGGTTGCTGCAGACTGGGATCCGCTGGAAGGACCTCGGCCTGGTTGTCGTGGATGAGGAGCAGCGTTTCGGTGTTGAGCACAAGGAGTACATCACCGCGCTGCGCGCGCACGTCGACATGCTGGCCATGTCCGCAACGCCTATCCCGCGCACGCTGGAGATGAGCCTGGCCGGTATCCGCGAGCTGTCCACTATCGCCACCCCGCCGGAGGAGCGCCATCCGGTGCTGACCTATGTGGGCGTTTACGACGCCAAGCAGGTGGCCGCCGCTATCCGCCGCGAGCTGCTGCGCGACGGCCAGGTGTTCTACGTGCACAACCGGGTGTCCAGCATCGACAAAGCGGCGCAGATGGTGCGCAACCTGGTGCCGGAGGCCCGAGTCGCCGTCGCGCACGGTCAGATGAACGAGGACCTGCTGGAGCGCACCGTTTCCGGGTTCTGGCAGCGCGAGTACGACGTGCTGGTGTGCACCACGATCGTGGAGAATGGGTTGGACATCTCCAACGCGAACACCTTGATCGTAGAGCGGTCGGAGAACCTGGGCTTGTCTCAGCTGCACCAGCTGCGCGGTCGAGTTGGCCGGGGGCGGGAACGCGGGTATGCCTATTTCCTATACCCGGCGGACACCACGCTCACCGAAACCGCGCACGACCGGTTGGCCACGATCGCCCAGCACTCCGAGTTGGGGGCCGGACAGGCGGTGGCGATGAAGGACCTGGAGATCCGAGGCGCGGGCAACATCCTGGGCGCCGAACAGTCCGGTCACATCGCCGGGGTGGGCTTCGACCTGTATGTCCGCCTGGTCGGCGAGGCGGTGGCCGCGTTCCGCCAGCACAGTGGCGCCGGGGCCACGCAGACCGAGGAGCAGCCGCTGGCCGAGGTGCGCATCGAGCTTCCGGTGAATGCCCATGTACCGCACGAGTACGTGAGCGGAGAACGGCTGCGTCTCGAGGTCTATCGCAAGATCGCCGAGGCAGCTGACGCGGATGCGCTCGCCGCGATCACAGAGGAACTCACCGACCGCTACGGTACCCCGCCGGAACCGGTGCACAACCTGATCGCGGTGGCCGCCTTCCGGCAAGCTTGCCGCCGTCTTGGCATCACCGAGGTGGCGATCACCAACGGGGCGGGTAGCTCAATCCGGCTCGGACCGGTGGAGTTGCCGGAATCAGGGCAGTTGCGGCTGCGGCGGCTCTATCCCCGCGCGGTCTATAAGCCGGCTAGCCGGCAGGTGACGGTGCCTCGGCCGACGGACCCCGCCGGCGGCCAGCGCCTCATCACGTCGGAACCGCTGCGGGACGCCGCGCTATTGGGCTGGTGTACCCAGCTGCTGGCTGACCTGGCGAGCGGGCCGCCAGCCGCGGTTGGCGCACGGACATCCGGCGCTCCCGCTAGTCCAGATGGACGAGTGTGAGACAGTATGGACGAGCGTGAGACAGTGCGGTCTGTGCTTGACCTAGACTGTGTCTTGAGGGTCCCCGGGGGCCGAGGGTGTGTTTGTCGGCTGGCGTGCCGGATCGCCGCGCTGGTCGCGGCCGGTGTGGTGCTCACCGGTTGTGGTAGCGGGCCCAGCCAGGTGGGGGCGGCCGCCATCGTGGGGTCGACCGTTATCTCCCTGAGCGATGTCCAGCACCTGGTGGACGAGGATCTGAGTAAAGCGGTGTTGCTGCGGCAACTGCAAGCCGAAGGCGCTGAGCCAGCCGACATCGCCCGCACGGTGGTCAGCCAGGCAATACAACACGTGCTGCTCGCCCAGGCCGCTCGGCGAGAGGCCATCGCGGTCGGCGATGATCGGGTGGATGCCGAGGTGGCCAGGCGGGGCGGGATTGACGCGCTCGCGACGACGACGATCTATGACGCGGCGACTGTGCGCGAAGCTGTTCGTGATTATCTGGTGGCGCAGGCTCTGGCTCGCAAGCTGATCGGTGGGCTGTCCGTGACAGTCGATCTGACCAGCGCGGGCTCGTGGGACGAAGCGCTGGCCAAAGCGCGCCGGATGGCGGCCGGTCCTCGGCAAGCGGCCGAGGTGTTTGCCGAGGACGGCTTCAAAGCTCAGCGGGACCTGCAGCTGCGGGCCGCGCTGATCCCGCGGTCGGCCGCCCAGTTCTGGTTCGGTACCCCGGCCGGCACAGTGGTTGTGGCACAAACTGGGCCAGCGCCGGACGGCTGGATCGTGCTGCGGGTAACCTCGCGCCGCACTGACGCCCCGCCGATAGACGATCCCAGAGCACCGTCGGTGTCTGCGCTCGACGCGGAAGCCCTGGACGACATCGGCCGGCGGCTGACTGAGCCGCTGGCGCTGGAGCTCGGTGTGCGGGTGAACCCCAGGTATGGCTCGTGGGACCCGCTCGGATTGGATGTGCTCGAACCGGGGGAGCCGGCTGGGGTGTTGCTGCCCGCCGTGCTGAACTGACTGTGCCTCGAACAGTCGTGGTGCTCTCGGCTCGCCTGGGGGCCGTGCTACCGGCGGCCGCTCTGCCAGCGCTGCGCGCCGCCGAGCGAGTGCGGGCTGATACCACGGTGCCCGAGCCGCTGGTGGTCGCCGCCGGAGCGCAGCGGGCGCACGGGTGCCAGGCCGCCGCCCAGCCGCTGTGGCGTGAAGTGCTGCTCACCTGTGATCCGTGGCACCCGCTATGTGAGCACGCCGAGGCAGTGATCAAGACGCCGGAGCCGGCTGGGGCCGCCCTGCTGGACGCGGTCGCGGTAATGGACCGGCTGCGCTCGCCGGGTGGGTGTCCCTGGGACGCGGAGCAGACCCACACCTCGCTGCTGCAGTACCTCATCGAGGAGTGCTACGAGCTGAACCAGGCGGTCGAGGACGCCGACCGCCTGGCGCTGCGCGAAGAGCTGGGCGACGTGCTGTTGCAGGTGCTCTTCCATGCCCGGCTTGCCGCCGACGGCGCGGTCGCGCCGTACTGGACGGACGCTGAGCCGTTTGACATCGACGCGGTCGCCGCTGATTTGGTCCGCAAGCTGGTCGACCGCCATCCGCATGTGTTCGATGCGGCCGCCGACGGACACCGGGTGCGCACGGCCGCCGATCAGCAGCGGCGGTGGGATGAACTGAAACGCGCCGAGAAACGCCGGGACTCCGCGCTCGACGGCGTGGCGCTCGGCCAGCCAGCGGTGGCGTTAGCCGCCAAGCTGATTTCCCGCGCGCATCGGGCCGGCGTGCCCGACGATCTCACCAGTGTGGGGGATGAGTTGTTCGACCTGGTCGCGGCGGTCAAACTGGCCGGAGACGACCCGGAGCAGCGGCTGCGGGCGGCCGCTCGACGGTTCGCCACGCGGGTACGGGCCGCCGAGTCGGCCGCTCGGGTCGACGGCCGCGATCCGCATTCGCTCACCGCCGCCGACTGGCGGCGTTACTGGCCCCGCTGACGCCTGCGTTCGCTCCGCTAACGGGCTCGCGGGCTCGCGCGGCTAACGGGCTAGTGGGCTCGCGCAGCCCGTCCGCGACCGGCACAGCACTTGCGGGAGCTGCGCCGGCCACGCACGTGCCGCGCGAGCGACAGGAACCGCCGCTCAGGTGAACAGCGTGTCCGCCCAGAACCCACCTGGGCGTACCCCTGGCGGTATCGCGAACAGCGCCGACCCGGTGTGGTCGATGTACTCCCTCATCCTGTCGGACCTGGACAGCACGCGTTGCACGGGCACGTACTGCCGTTGCGGGTCGCGCATGTACGCCAGGAAGAACAAGCCCGCGTCGAGGTGGCCGTTACCGTTCGTGCCGTCGACGAAGTTGTAGCCCCGGCGCAGGAAACGGATCTCACCGTTGGCCTGGGCGGAGGCCAGCCGGATGTGGGCGTCGTCGCCGATCAGCGGGCCGCCCTTGTCCCCGCCGGGCAGGGTGAAATCGGCAACGTCGAACTCGCCTTGCTTACCCAGCGGTGCCCCGCTGCCCTTGACCCGGCCGATGGTGGCCTCTTGCTCGTTCAGCGAGGTGCGGTCCCAGCGCTCGATACGCATCGAAATCCGCCGGACCACCAGGTAGCTGCCGCCAGCCAGCCAGCCCGGCTCTTCGCCTTGAGGCACCCACACGAACTGGCGCAACGCCTCGGAGTCCTCGGCCTTGATGTTGTTCGTGCCGTCTTTGAACCCGAAGAGGTTGCGGGGGGTGGCCTGCGAGGTCGACGTGGACGAGGTGCGCCCGAAGCCGAGCTGTGACCAGCGTACGGCGGTGGCGCCGATGCCGAGCCGAACCAGATGCCGGATGGCATGCACCGCCACCTGCGGGTCGTTGGCGCAGGCCTGGATACATAGATCGCCCCCGCAACGAGCCGGGTCCAGCATGTCGGCCTGGAAGTGGGGCAGGTCGGCCAACGCCGCCGGCTTGCGGTCAGCGAGCCCGAACCGGCCGTCGAACAACGAGCCGCCGAGCCCGAGGGTGAGGGTGAGCTGGCTGGGTGGCAGCCCCAGCGCCTCGCCGTTGTCCTCCGGCGGGGCATCCGGGTTTCCGCCCAGGGCGCCGATCCCGGTCATCTCGGCGCCGGCGGTCATCCGTTCCGCCGCCCGGGTCCAAGTCTTGAGCAGGTCGACCACTTGGGTCCGATCGGTGGTGACCACATCGAGCGCCACGAAGTGCACTCGGTCCTGGGCAGGGGTGATGATGCCGGTCTGGTGCTCGCCGTGGAACGCCACCGCGCTGGTGGCCGCATCGCCCGATGGGGAGCCCGATGGGGAGCGGGCGGCGGTCCCGACCGCCACACCGGCCCCGGCCAGCGCCACTCCAGCGCTCGTCAGCCCGAATAGCCGGCGCCGGGACAGCCTTGAGTCGCGAGAGTGTGACAGCTCTGAGCTGGGATTAGGCGCGGTCTCGTTCCCCGTCATGCCGCGGTCACCGTCCCCGCGACCTTGCTCAGCGGCTCGGCCAGGGCGTCCACGGTCCCGGTCATCTTCTTGGTGTCTTCGGGCTTGAGTTCGGTGTAGAACTTGAAGCCATCGCCGGCGCGGTAGTTCTCCAGCAGCTGGTTCATCGCGGCGAATCGCTGGTCCAGGGTGGTGCCGAGGGCTTTGTCCCGGTCATCGAGCACCGGTCGCAGTGCCGCGACGGCCGCCTGGGAACCGTCGACGTTGGCCTTGAAGTCCCAGAGGTCGGTGTGGGAGTAGCGATCCTCCTCGCCGGTGATCTTCTTGGTGGCGACCTCCTCAAGCAGTTCTTCGGCGCCGTTGGCCAACTCCACCGGCTTCAGATCGAGGGTCCTGACCCTGTTCCACAGGTCTTTGACATCGGCTAGCAGCTGGTCGGCGATGACCGCTGATTCGGGGGTCAGACCGCTTACCCACAGGTCTTTCTCCAGTCGGTGGTAGCCGGTGAACTGCTCGCCAGGCTGGCGCTGGTCATCTTCCCGCCCGTCGACCTTAGCGTCGAGATCCTGGAACGACTCGGCCACCGGTTCGATCCGCTCGTAGTAGGTTCGGGCCACCGGGTACTGCGCCTTGGCCTGGTCGGCGTTGCCGGCCTTGACCGAGTTGACGAACCGCTCCGTGGCGGAGACCAATGCCTCCACCTGCCCGCTCACATAGTCTTTGTAGCCGGCGGTTGCCTCGGTGAGCTTGGCGCTGGTGTCGACCGAGCGGGGGACTTGCCCGGTCACGGTGAATGGCCCACGGATGCCGTCGCCGACCATTCCGGGCTTGCACGCGGTGGTGTAAGCGCCGCCGTTGGGCACCTCGACAAGCAGTTTGCGGGTGAGCCCCGGCCCGATGTTCTCGACCTCACCGATGACGCGGTCGCCAGCGCCATAGAGGTAGAACTCAGTAACCTTGGAACCCTTGTTGCTCACGGTGAAGGCAAGGTTGCCGGCCGCCGCCTCACTCTTGGACAGCTGGCAGCTGCTGTCTGTGGCGGTTACGGAGATTGACCCGTCGGCCGCCGGGGCGGGAGCGCCGGAACAACCGGCCATCAGCGTGCCGGTGGCGAAAACCGAGGCCACCGCCACGAAGGCGGCCTCAGGGGGTGCGAATACACGGAACATGGTTCTCCTCGGGGCGAGATGCGATCGCGGTCAGGCCGTGGCGGTGGTCGCAACAGGCTCGGTTCGGACCAAGCTGGGCATGAGAAACAAGGTCAGCGCGACAGACGCCCAGACCAGCGGCAGCGCGGCCTTGCGGTTGATCTTGACGAGGAACGCGACCAGGATGACCACGACGAGCGCGGTTTCCAGGCCCTCCCGCAACCCGATCAGCGCGTTGGCTAGCACGATCTGCCTCCCGTCACGAACTCCGTCACTCGTATCGCGCCCGTGATCGATTGGCTATTCCACGATCGGATGGGACTAGTCACTGTCGAGTGCGATTCGGGCCCGCACCTCGCCAAGCGCCTCCTGGTACTCCGGCCGTGGATCCATGGCTGCCGCCATCCGCAGCTGGGCTAGCGACTCGACCAGCCGGCCCTGCCGCTGCAGCGCTTTGCCTAATGCAAACCGTGCGTAGTGGTCTGAGGGGTCGATTTCCAGCACCCGAGTGAACGCGGCCTCGGCGCGCCGAAGCTGGGCGGAGTCCAGGAACGCCCGGCCGGCCAGTAAGTGGACTGAGGCATCGTCCGGTTGGGCGGCCAGTACCGGCAGCAGAGCCTGCACCGCATCCAGCGGACGGCGCTGCGACAGCAACGTCTCGGCTCGGCGGAACGACTCGAACGTGCCCGGCCCTTTGTCATCGGGGTGTGGGTTGGAGTGGGAAGCGTTCGTCATGGTCGTGCCAGGTTAGGGCGAATCAGGCAGATCTTCTAGCCGACGCTGGACCGCCGAGCGGCAAGCCCGACTTATCCGTTGGCGTTATCCGCTGGCGCGGCGTCGACCGCGGGCGGGCTGAGGCGGTTACCCTCATGCCGGAGCACTAATCCGAGCTGGCAAGGAGCTAATGTGGCCGTCATCGAGCAGGTGGGTGCTCGGGAGATCTTGGATTCCAGGGGCAATCCCACTGTGGAGGTGGAGGTAGCCCTCGACGATGGCACCCTGGCCAGGGCTGCCGTGCCGTCCGGGGCGTCTACCGGTGAACACGAGGCCGTCGAGCTGCGCGACGGCGATCCGCGCCGCTATGGCGGAAAAGGCGTGGAACGAGCTGTGGCGGGTGTCCTGGATGAGATCAGCCCCGAACTTGTGGGTATCGAGGCGGTCGACCAGCGGATCGTGGATCAGAAGCTGGTCGACCTGGACGGCACCCCAGACAAGTCGCGGCTAGGAGCTAACGCGTTGCTCGGGGTCTCGTTGGCGGTGGCCAAAGCCGCCGCCGAGTCCTCAGGGTTGGAACTGTTCCGTTATGTCGGCGGGCCGAACGCACACGTGCTTCCGGTGCCGATGATGAACATTGTCAACGGCGGCGCGCACGCCGACACCAGTGTGGATATCCAGGAGTTCATGATCGCCCCGATCGGCGCGGAAACCTTCCGGGACGCGCTGCGCTGGGGCGCGGAGATCTACCACGCGCTCAAAGCGGTGCTGAAATCCAAGGGGCTGAGCACCGGGTTGGGTGACGAGGGGGGCTTCGCGCCAGACCTCCCAGGCACTCGCCCCGCCTTGGACCTGATCGCCACCGCGATCGACAAGGCCGGGTTCGAGCTGGGCCGCGACGTGGTGCTGGCCTTAGACGTGGCGGCCACCGAGTTCTTCTCCGATGGAGCCTACGCGTTCGAAGGCACCAAGCGGCGGGCCGACGAGATGACCACGTTCTACGCTCGGCTGTTGGACAGCTACCCCCTGGTATCCATCGAAGATCCGCTCGCGGAAGACGACTGGGACGGTTGGCACGCGCTAACCGCTGAGCTCGGCTCCCGGACTCAGCTGGTCGGCGACGATTTATTCGTCACCAACCCGGAGCGGCTGGAGGAAGGCATATCCCGGCAGGTGGCGAACGCGTTGCTGGTCAAAGTGAACCAGATCGGTACCCTGTCTGAGACGCTGGACGCGGTGACCTTGGCCCACTCGTGCGGTTACCGGTGCATGATGAGCCACCGCTCCGGGGAGACCGAGGACACCACGATCGCTGATCTGGCCGTCGCGACCGGCTGTGGCCAGATCAAAACCGGCGCTCCCGCGCGCTCGGAGCGGGTGGCGAAGTACAACCAGCTGTTACGGATCGAGGAGACCCTCGGTGACGCCGCGCGCTATGCGGGCGAGCTTGCCTTCCCCCGGTTTGCCTCGGCGGACTGAACCAGACGTCGCGTATGGCGCCTGACCCAGCTAGATCCCGACGACGAGGTGGCGCCAGCGCTCGTTCGGTTCCTGGGCAGCGGTTGGCTCCTGGGCAGCGCTCAGCCTCAATCCGGCCCGGTGCCCCGCGATCCGGGTCGGTTCGGACCGGCGGACCGCGGGCGGGTGGTGCGCGCTCACCGTCCGAGGCCGGTCCGGCGTCTCCAGCGGCCCGGGCCCGGCCGCCTGCCTCGGCCCGGTCCACCGCTGGCGGCGGGAGCGCCGGGGGGTTGTCAACGGGTACAGCGATCCGGCTTAGCCGGGCGCAACGGGTGGCGGCCGCCACTTCGGGAATGCTGGGGTTGTCGTCCACCCGGCGCGCCGCCGTGCTCGCCCTGGTGGTCTGCGCTTTAGCTCTGACCGTGGCGGTGCCGCTGCGTAATTTCCTTGGCCAGCGCCAAGAACTCGCCCGGCTGCAAGCCGAGCAGCGGCGGCTGACGATCTTGGTTAATCAGCTCACTCAGGAGCGTGATCGATTGCGGGATCCCGCCGAGATCGCCGAGGAAGCGCGCACCCGGCTGGGCTACGTCCGGTCCGGCGAGATTCCGTTCGTGGTGCAGCTACCCAACGACCCGACCACTATGCGACGGGTCGAGGACCCTACCGCCGGTCGCCCATGGTTCGAGACGCTGTGGCGCGACGTGAAGGGCGTGCCCCGGTGAGCGACGCGGTTACCGAGATCGACCGCGCTGTGGTATCCGCTCAGCTCGGTCGTTCACCCCGGGGGCTTTCCGCTGTGGCGCACCGGTGTCCGTGCGGGTTGCCGTCGGTGGTGCGCACTCGGCCTCGGCTGGAGGACGGTACACCGTTCCCGACCTTGTACTACCTGACTTGCTCGCGGCTCTGCTCACGGGTGGGTGGGCTGGAAGCCAGCGGCATGATGCGCGAGATGACCGAGCGTCTTGCTTCGGATGGCGAGCTGGCCGCCGCGTACCAGCGGGCTCATCTCGCGTACTTGGCCGAGCGAGACGCGATCGAACCACTGGGCATGCCAATCAGCGCGGGCGGCATGCCGAACCGGGTCAAGTGCTTGCACGCTCTCGTCGCGCATGCATTGGCGGTCGGCCCAGGGGTGAACCCGTTCGGCGACGAGGCGTTGGCCGCGGTCGGCGACTGGTGGCGTTCCGGCCCGTGCGTGGATGTCTAGGCGGTGAGCTCCCAGAGGGCGTTCACCGGGTGGGTCGTCACTACATCGACCACGTGGGCGGCGGCCACGTCCAAGCGCCCGGCCTGATATGCAGGGTAGCCAGCCACTGCTCCCGCGCCATCCGGGCGTCCAACGCGCGCCTTCGACATACTCTGACACGCTCGCCGCCCCGGCGCGCTCGGCGGCGGCCTTGAGCTCCGCGGCGACGCCGGGATCCACGCGGGGCTGTTGCGTTGGTGGATGGCAGCTTCAGGCAGGCTGAGCCGATGCGCGGTTGTCATCGTCGAGTACCTCCGCCGAGGTCGGGCTTCGCTGGATTCCGCTTCCCCCGTGAGGTCATCGTGCTGGCGGTGCGGTGGTACCCGCGCTACGGGCTGTCCTACCGCGACGTGGAAGAACTGCTCGCCGGGCGCGGCATCGCCGTCGATCACGTCGCCGTCTATCGCTGGGTGCAGCGGTTCACTCCGCTGCTGATCGACGCGGCGCAACCGTGCCGACACGTCCCGGGAGTTCGCTGGTTCGTCGACGAAACATACGTCAAAATCGCCGGGCAGTGGCGCTATGTGTATCGGGCGATTGACCAGTACGGCCAGGTCATCGATGTGCTGGTGTCGCAGAAGCGGGACATGGCAGCTACCCGCCGATTCTTCACCCGCGCACTCAAGCACGGACCGTCCCCGACCGAAGTAACCACCGACAAGGCGGCAGTCTGCCCGCCCGTCCTCGAGGAGGTCGCTCCGCGCGCCTGGCACCACACCGAGCCCTACGCCAACAACCGGATCGAATCCGACCACAGCCAGCTCAAACGACGCCTGCGCCCGATGCACGGCCTGAAACGGCTCGGCTGCGCACAAGTAATCCGCACAGGCCACGCCTTCGTGCAAAACCTCCGCCGCGGACACTACGAACTCGGGACCGAAGAAACAGCAAACCTCCAAGTCCTGGCCGCCTTCGACGAGCTGACCCTGGCGATCTGACCAACCAGGATCAAC
>JAFASX010000144.1 GCA_019244295.1 Pseudonocardia sp. | reverse complement strand
CGTGTTGATGGAGTTGAGCGCGCGTTGGGTGAGCGTGTTGATGGAGTTGAGCGCGCGTTGGGTGAGCGTGTTGATGGAGCTGAGCGCGCGTTGGGTGAGCGTGTTGATGGAGCTGAGCACGCGTTGGGTGAGCGCATTAATGGGGTTGGGCGTACGCTGGGTGAGCGTGTTGATGGGGTTCAGTGGACGTTGGCCGAACGTATCGACGGAGTTCAGCGTAACGGGACTGAACGCATGGGCGAAGTTCAGCAAACGTTGGCCATACATAGCGCGAGGTTGGGCCGAATTGAAGACAATCAGCGCCGTCACTTCGAGCAACTCGTTGTGTTGTCCGACCGGTTCGCGGAAGTGCTCGGCTTCATGCGGAAACTAGGTCCTCCAAATTAGGTTGTCCCTATTCCGGCGGTGAGCGCAGGGAGGTCTCGCTACTGTGATAAATTCTTCCGGTACGAGATCGAGGCTACTAGTCTACATCTTATAGGCTATCCACCGCGCGTGTAGCGGGCGTTATAACTGGTTACTCAACATTTCGACTGACGCCAGTTATTGAAGATTCGAGGCCGCTGGTCAGTTGAGTGTGACGACCCGTCTGGGTGGATGTCCGCAGCTTCCCTGTCGATCGGCGGTCGACTGGCGTTTGGTGGACGTTGCGGGTGGCGAGGTAACGCAAGCCGAGTTATTTAACGTCTTGACTAGATCTTGTAGCCGGATGTTAACCGGGGATGGGTTCAAGGTTCGTCGGCTTCTACTGTGCTTCAGGGGTGATCAAATCTGG
The DNA here is from genome assembly GCA_019244295.1 of Pseudonocardia sp. Lineage (GTDB taxonomy): Bacteria > Actinomycetota > Actinomycetes > Mycobacteriales > Pseudonocardiaceae > Pseudonocardia. The sequence continues at coordinate 94,318 of JAFASX010000144.1, read as the reverse complement.
TGACCTCAACCGCCGTCGCTTCCTCGCCCGTGGCGCAGCGGCGGCCGGAATCGTGGCGGCCGGCGCGGCACTCGCCGCCTTACCGGACGGGCTGATCCACTCGATCGGCGAGCCGCGTCGGCGGGGTCGCCTGGACGACGTCGAGCACGTGGTGATCCTCATGCAGGAGAACCGCTCGTTCGACCACTACTACGGCATGCTGCCTGGTGTCCGTGGGTTCGGTGACACCACGGCGCTGACCGGTGTCTTTAGCCAGCCGAACCCAAAGGGCGGCGCTCTGCTGCCTTTCCACCTCGACACGCTACAGGTGGACGCGCAGCGATTGATCGATCTTGACCACAGTTGGGACGGCACGCACGCGGCGTGGGCAGGCGGCGGCTACGACGGCTGGATCGCCGCCAAGACCGAGTTCACCATGGCGCACTTCGCCGAGTCCGACATTCCGTTTCACCACGCGCTGGCCGACGCGTTCACCATCTGTGATCACTACTTTTGTTCGCTGCTCGGCCCGACTACGCCGAACCGGCTGCACCTGTTCACCGGGACGATCGACCCGGATGGCCGAGCGGGCGGGCCGGCCATCGGTAACCCGGACGACTACAAACCGGTGTACCGGTGGACCACCTATCCGGAGCGGCTACAGGCCGCCGGCATCACCTGGCAGGTGTACGCCAACAAAGAAGTCGGTGACCGCGAGGGTGAAGACGGCTACCTTGGCGATTACGGCGACAACCCGCTGTGGCTGTTTCACGCTTACCACGATGCGCTGACCTCGTCCGATCCGGCCCATCGCCAGCTGGCCGAGCGGGCGAGCGTGCATGGCGACTGGCAACCCAGCTCCGGTCGGGGCCGGGATGTCAACCATGTGCTATCCGAGTTCGTCGCTGACTGCCGTGCCGGCACGTTGCCCCAGGTCAGCTGGATCGTGGCGCCCTACGCCTACTGCGAGCATCCTAGGGCCCGCCCGGTGGACGGTGCTCGTTATGTCGACACCGTGCTGCGTGCGCTGTTCGACAACCCGGCGTTGTGGGAGTCCACTGTCCTGTTCCTCAACTACGACGAGAACGACGGCTTCTTCGACCACGTGTTGCCTCCAGTAGCGCCGCCGGGTACCCCGCTGGAATATGTCGGTGGGCGGCCGATCGGGTTGGGACCAAGGGTGCCGATGACGGTGATTTCCCCGTGGAGCCGGGGTGGCTGGGTCAGTTCGGAGGTCTACGACCACACCTCGGTGATCCGCTTTCTGGAGCGCTGGACGGGCGTGCAGGAGCCCAATATCTCCGAATGGCGCCGGGCGGTCACCGGTGACCTGACCAGGGCGTTCGACTTCCGCGAACACACCATGACGATTCCGGCGTTGCCAGACGCCGCCGCCATGCAGCGTGCGGTCGACCAACGCCAGCCCAATCTGCCGCAACCGGCGGTGCCCGACCCTTCGACGCTGCGCATGCCCGAGCAGCCGCCAGGGTCGCGCCCGGCCAGGCCACTGCCGTATCAGCCGCTGGCTAATGCTGTGCTGAATGGTGGAGCGCTCAACCTGCGGCTGGAAAACCAGGGGAGCAGGCCGGTACAGCTCGCGGTGTACTCCTCTGGCACACCCAGTTCACAGCTGCTGAATCCGGCCGCGACCTCGGCCGTTCCCCTGACCGTATCCGGAAGTTACGACGTGTCGGTGCATGGCCCGAATGGGTTTCTGCGCCAGTTCCGGGGGGTGGCTACCGGGGCCGGAGGGATAGAGGTGACGCTGTCCACGGCCGGCGGCCCAACCAGCCCCACCCTGCGCTGGGCAATCATCAACAACGGGCCGTCATCGGCGAAAGTCCAGCTCAGCGATGCTCTCGCGGGCCAGCCGGCGCGCGTCATCGGCGTCAACGCGGGTGAAACGCATACCGAAGAGTGGGATGCCACGGCGAGTGCGTTCGGGTGGTACGACCTGAGCTTCGGCGTGGACGGGGACCCACATTTCCTGCGCCGCTTTGCCGGTCATCTCGAGAACGGCAAGCCGAGCCGGACGTACCCGGGTATAGCGGCTTCAGCGCGCTGAACCCCACAGCAGTCGTGGTTCGCTTACCGTCCGGTGGCGACCAAGATTCCGACCAGGATCGCGGCCAGCAAAACCCAGGCGCCCACTCTGGCTTTTTCGAAGAAAAAGAACAGCAGGAAATAGCCGATACCGAACACGAGCGCCAATGCCAGCAGCCCTCGCGCCCCGTCCCCGCTGGTAGCGGCGAGAAGTGACATGATTACCCCCCGTGTCGGATACTGCGCGGCCCCGAGGTAGCGGGGCAGCCTGGCCGGGTGACCATAGCTCCGCGAGACCCTCGCCGAACCCACTGGCCCGGCGTCGGCGTCCTGCCTAGCCTGGTATAAGCGGGCGATCGACCGCAGCGAAGCAAGGAGTCTGATTTGACCACGACCGCGAAACGGGGTGCTGTAGCACAATTTGTTAGACGACCGTGGCTGCCTCTGCATGGTGGCTCGCTCAACCCGAGAGCGTTCGGTGCATGATGTGCAGGCCGACGTAACCGGCGATGGGGTGGTGAAACGCTTCGGGAACGGTGGTCAGCACGGTGAATCCGAGTGACATCCACAGCGCCACGGCGTGGGTGTTCGTCTCGACCACCGCGTTGAACTGGATCGCGCAATAGCCGTCCTGCCGGGCGAGAGCCAAGACATGTTCACCGAGGCGACGGCCAACGTGATGTCCACGGTGGTCGTAGTCAACGGCAAAACTGGCGTTGGCGACGTGCGCGCCCGGCCCACCATGGTTGGGTCGCAGGACGGCCGTGCCGACGACAGCACCCTCATCAGCTACCGCAACGACAGTGCGTGCTGGGGGCGGGGGAAACCACATCGTATAAGCTTGGCCATCGGTGATGTCCGGGTCGCAGCAGAAGGTGTCGCCGTCGGCGGCGATCCGGCGAAGAATGGGCCAGATCGAATCCCAGTCGTCCTTGGTTGCCTGCCTGATCAACATGATGATTATCGTCCCGAGCGTGACTGTTCGCGAGCAATCGAGTGCCACGATGACTACAGGTAAGGTCCTGCTAGTCGCGTTGTGTAGCGCGGTGCTCGCCATCGCCTGCGGTAGCCCGGCGCCCAGCGGACCAGCGCCCGCCGAGCATCCGCCGGCCCGCGCGGCCGTCGCGGTTGGCACGGACGGCGCGGTGTCCAGCGTCAACCCGTACGCCACACAGGCCGGCATCGATGTGCTCAAAGCCGGAGGTAACGCGGTGGACGCGGCGGTCGCCACCGCCGCCGCGTTGGGCGTGGTCGAGCCCTACTCCGACGGCATCGGGGGAGGCGGGTACTTCGTCTATTACGACGCACGCACTCAGCATGTGTACACCCTGGACGGTCGGGAAACCGCTCCAGCCGCGATGCGGCCAGACGCGTTCATCGAACCGGCCACCGGCCGACCGCTGCCGCTCGACCAGGCGGTCAACTCGGGTCTGTCAGTTGGGATACCGGGCACCACAGCGACGTGGGAGCAGGCGCTGCACAGCTGGGGCACCATCCCGCTGAGTAAAGCCCTGGACTCAGCCATCCGGTTGGCTGAGAACGGTTTCGTCGTCGACCCGCAGTTCCGCGCCGATACCGTGATGAACGAGCGGCGGTTCCGGGCTATCACGTCGACAACCGAGTTGTTTCTGCCTGGTGGCGAGCTGCCGGTTGTGGGCTCACGGTTGCGCAACCCGGATCTGGCGGCGACCTACCGGCTGCTGGCCCGTGACGGTGCCAGCGCGATCTACCACGGTGAGTTGGCTGACGACATCGTGCATGCCGTGACGCAACCCCCGGTGGCCCCGGACGCTGAGAGCTTCGTCCGTCCCGGCCTCATGCAGGCTTCAGACCTCGCCGCCTACGCCGTGATACCCAGGGAACCGACCCATTCCACCTACCACGGGCTCGATGTCTATGGCGTGTCTCCGTCGTCGTCCGGTGGTACCACGGTTGGTGAGGCGCTCAACATCCTGAGCAACTTCCATCTTTCTTCCGCCGACCGGGTTGCCGCGCTGCACCACTACCTGGAGGCCAGCCGCATCGCGTTCGCTGACCGCAACCGTTGGGTGGGCGACCCGGCTTTCACCTCCGTGCCCACCGGCCCGCTGTTGACACCCGAATTCGGTAAAGACCGAGCCTGCCTCATCAGCCCGATCAAGGCCTTGACCAGCCCGCTCGCCCCCGCCGACCCGACCAAGCCGGCTACTGGCTGCGTCCAGGGGACCGGCGGTGCCCAGCCGCGCGGGGGCACCTCCACTACGCATCTGGTCACCGCCGACCGTTGGGGCAACGTGGTGTCATACACACTGACCATCGAGCAGACCGGCGGCAGCGGGATCGTTGTGCCGCATCGGGGATTCCTGCTCAACAACGAGCTGACCGACTTCGACTTCGCCCCGCTCGCCCCCGGGGTGCCGGATCCCAACCTTCCCGGCGGCGGCAAGCGCCCGCGCAGCAGCATCGCGCCGACCATTGTGCTGCGTGAAGGCAAACCGTACCTGGTGATTGGTTCCCCGGGCGGGACCACGATCATCACCACTGTGCTGCAGACCCTGGTGAACCGGCTGGATTTGGGCATGACGCTGCCGGACGCGATCGCCGCGCCGCGCGCCTCACAGCGCAACACGGCTACCACCGAAGCCGAACCGGCCTTCCTGGATTCCCCGGACCGCGCCGGGTTGGAATCGCTCGGTCAACACTTTGTGCTCGCGCCGAAGGCCTTCACCCCGATTCCCGAGATTGGCGCCGTGGAGGCGCTGGAGTTTCTCGACGATGGGCGTATCCAGGCCGACGCTGAACCGGTCCGCCGTGGTGGTGGTTCGGCTATGGTGGTGACCACCCGATAGCTTGCGTGGTTGTTCCGCGGAACAGTGGAGAACAACGTCGTCGTCGAGCGAGCGGGAGTCAATTAGATGTCCGATCCATATGACGCTTTCCCCGACCTGAAGTTTTCCCGGCCCGGCGACGGGATCTTGGAGATCGTGTTAGACGGGCCGAACCTGAACGCGGTAAGCGAGGACATGCATCGCCAACTGGCCTACGTCTGGCCGGTGATCCACCGGGATTCGAACGTACGGGCGGTGCTGGTGCGAGGCGCGGGCAAGGCGTTCTCCGCTGGCGGCTCGTTCGACATGATCACGGAGATGATCGGAGACCCCGGTGTGCGGACTCGGGTCTTTCAAGAAGCCAAGGACCTAGTGCACAACCTGGTCAACTGCGACACCCCGATCGTCTCGGCGATCCACGGGCCGGCGGTGGGTGCCGGGCTCGTGGTCGCGCTGCTGGCTGATGTTTCCATCGCCGGGCGTTCGGCGAAGATCGTCGACGGGCACACCCGGCTCGGTGTCGCGGCCGGTGACCACGCCGCGATCTGCTGGCCGCTGCTGTGCGGCATGGCCAAGGCCAAGTACTACCTATTGACCTGCGAAGTGCTCTCCGGCGAGGAAGCCGAACGGATCGGGTTGGTCTCGCTGTGCGTCGATGATGATCAACTAGCTGAGCGCTCTCTCGCGGTTGCCCAGCGGCTGGCCGCCGGTTCGGTAACCGCGACCCGGTGGACGAAGAACGCGCTGAACAACTGGTACCGCCAGGCCGGGCCGACATTTGACGCCTCAATGGCCTTGGAGATCTACGGCTTTGGGTTGGCGGACATCCGGGAGGGGCTGGCCGCGCACCGGGAGAAGCGCGCGCCGCGCTTCATATAGTCGCGGGCGGAGTGTAATTCATCCCGCTGCGAACGTCACAGCCATCTGTTTTGCCCGCTTCGTCACCCGCAACCGCAGCCACCACCACAGCAGCCGCCACCGCCGCCCATCGCTGAGCGGGGGGTCGCTGCGGCACGGGCGCCCGCGAGGGCCACGGTGGACAGCAACTTGACGGTGTCGGTGTGACCAGCGGGGCAGAGCGCCGGTTCGCCCGACGCGTGCATCGGCCGGTTGACTTCGAAGGTGTGGGAGCATTCCCGACAGCGGAATTCATAGCGCGGCACATTTAGCAGGATACCGCCAACGACCAGCCGCGTTGCACGACTCTTTGCTCCCTGTGACCTCAGGTACCAGCCACCAGCACCGGTGCACAGCGTGTGTGTGGCTGGCACAGCACCTGCAGCGGCTGTGCTAGCCACACACACGCTGTGCGAGCGGCTGTCGAGAGTTCCGCGTATGTCGGTGGCCCGTGCGATGATCGGTCGGTGGTGACTGCGGTGTTGGTTCATGATCTGACCTTGCCCTCGGTCGAGCTACCTGCGGCGACCGAGCAGCTACGGGCGCAGGTGCGGGAGTTCCTCGCCAAGGAGCGCGCGCAAGGAGGGTTCGTTCCGAAGTGCGACGTGTGGCTGTCTGGCTGGGATGAACGGTTCAGTCAGGCGTTGGGCAGCCGCGGCTGGCTGGGTATGACGCTGCCGACTGAGTACGGCGGGCACGGCCGAAGCGCGCTGGACCGCTATGTGGTAACCGAGGAGCTGCTTGCCGCCGGCGCGCCGGTGGCCGCGCACTGGGTCGCCGATCGGCAGGTCGGGCCCTCGCTGCTGCGTTTTGGCACCGAAGCGCAGAAAAAACGCTATCTCCCGCGGATCGCGGCCGGTGAATGCTATTTCGGTATCGGGATGAGCGAACCGGACTCCGGCTCGGATCTGGCGTCGGTGCGGACCAAAGCGGTCCGAGTCGACGGTGGCTGGCGGCTGTCCGGCACCAAGGTCTGGACTTCGGGCGCGCACCATGCCCACGCGTTCTTCGTGCTCGCCCGAAGCGCGCCAGTTCAGGATGGTGATCGGCATACCGGGCTGAGCCAGTTCATCGTCGAGCTTGACTCGCCGGGGGTGACGATCAACCCCATCCGGTTGCTCACCGGTGCGCACCACTTCAACGAGGTCGTGCTGAACGAGGTGTTCGTCCCCGATGAACTGGTGCTGGGTGAGATTGGCGCTGGCTGGCATCAGGTGACCTCTGAGCTGTCCTTTGAACGCAGCGGCCCTGAACGGTTCCTTTCGACGTTTCCGCTGTTGGTTGCCCTGGTAGGGGAGTTGTCGTCCAGCAATCCGGAACGGCTGGGCGAGGCTGGGTTGCGCGAGTTGGGCTCACTGGTTTCCCGGGTCTGGACGCTGCGCCGGCTTTCGTTGGGTATCGCTGGCCTGCTCGAGGCCGGCGCCAGCGCGGATGTCGCGGCGGCGCTGGTCAAAGATCTCGGTACCCGTTACGAGAACGAGGTCATTGACGCCGCCCGGCTACTGGTGACGATCCCGCCGGATCAGGACTCCGAGTCGGACTTCGCAAGGTTGCTGGCCGAGGCGATATTGCACGCTCCCGGGTTCACGCTCCGCGGCGGTACAAACGAAATTCTGCGTGGCGTGGTGGCAAGGGGGCTGGGGTTGCGATGAACACTGAACTTGCGCGCACCGCCAGGGCGGTATTCGCCGATCACCAGGCCGAGGGGACCGACGGTTTGCCGACTGCTCTGTGGTCGGCCCTGGCTGACCTCGGTCTGGTCCAGCTCACCTTGCCTGAGGAAGCGGGCGGCAGCGGCGGCGAGCTAGACGATCTTGCTACAGTGCTGTCGGCCGCCGGTGAGGCGGCCGCCCCGGTACCTCTCGCTGAGACCGAATCGGCTGGGTGGCTGCTGCATTCCGCCGGGTTGTCCGTCCCCGCCGGTCCGCTAGCGGTCGTGGTCGACTCCGCCGGGACCCTGACCGTGCGCACCGATGGACATACAGTGTCGATATTCGGCACGGTGGCTAAGGTCGGGTGGGCCCGGCACGCCACCCGGCTTGTACTCCTGACCGCTGATAACACCGGCACTGATCTGGTGGTCTCAATGGACCCGTCCGAAGCACGCATAGTCCCCGGCTCGAACCTGGCGGGGGAGCCGAGGGACGAGGTGCGGCTGCACGGCCGGCCGGTTGACTTCGCGCCGGCTCCGGCTAGTACCCGGGAGTTGATGAAGCGGCGAGCGGCGCTGTTCCGGTCGCTGCTGCTGGCCGGAGTAGCTAGCGGTGCGCTGTCCCGGTCGATCCGGTATGCGCGCGAACGAGTTCAGTTCGGCCGGCCTATCGCAGAGTTCCAGGCGGTCCAGCAACAGTCGCCCTGGCCGCCGCCGAGGTCGCCGCTGGCCGCGCCGCCGCGATGACGGCCGTCCGGATTGCGTCCGACAGAGATTTCGCCGGAGACGACGCCGGTGTGGCGGTCGCTGTTGCCAAGGCCCGGACCGGGGAGGCCGCTGGTGTGGTGGCCCGCGTCGCGCATCAGGTGCATGGCGCCATCGGCTTCACCTTGGAACACGATCTGCGGCTGGTGACCACCCGGCTCTGGGCTTGGCGTGAGGAAGATGGCAGTGACGCTTACTGGAACGCGTTCGTCGGGCGTCAAGCGTTAGCGGCTGGCGTGGACGGGCTGTGGCCGATGCTTACCCGGTGCCGATAGTTGACGTCAGCCGAGAACCGGACTTGGGCTGGCTTGCCGGGTACCCAACCGGCCACCGAACTCGATCCCCTTCGCTTCCTTCCCCACAAGCGACAAGATGATCACCGTGAGCAGCATCGGGCCGATTGTCACCGCCAGCGCGAAAGGATATCCGTGCGACGCGGCCAACGACTCTTGAATCGGCAGGTTGAACGCGGCTAGACAGTTGCTCGGCTGATAGCTCACCCCTGGGCAAAACGCTCGGATGGCGTCTGGGGACATCTCCGTCAAATGAGCTGGGATGACGCCCCAGGCGCCCTGTGTCACGATCTGCATCAGAAACGAGCTAAGGCACAGCAGGGCGGCGGCGTGCGAGTAAGCAAACAGCGTAGCCGAACCGGCGGAGCACAGCCGGATTGCCGAACACGTCTCGGAAAGACGAATTGGTTGTCCGCATCTTCTCCTGGGTGTTTTCCCAAACTTCCGACTCACGCACCCTGCTTCGGATGAACAGACTGATCAGTGCCGGCAGGATGCTCAGGCCGAACAGCCAACGCCAGGACAAGCCGGCGGCGGAAATGACGATCAACGACGCCAGCAGATAACCTAGCGGGTAGCCTTGCTGCAGCAGACCAGAGAAGAAACCCCGTCGTTTCTCCGGGACCTTCTCCATCGCCAGCGCCGCGCCGAGTCCCCACTCACCACCCATACCGATGCCGTACAACAGCCGCGGTACGAACAGCACCGTGAAGTTCGGCGCGAAGGCGCAAAGGAACCCGACGATCGAGTAGAAACTGACGTCCACCAGCAGCGGAATCCGCCGGCCCCTGCGGTCCGCCCACAACCGAACAGAATCGCCCCAACCGGTCGCATAATCAGTGTCGCCGTCGTGAGAAATGCGATCTGTTGTAGCGAGATTTGGAAGTCCTTCGCGATATCGGCATAGACGAAAATCACAATGAAAATGAAGTAGTCGAACGCGTCCATTGTCCAGCCCAGCAAGGCCGCGATAAATGAGTTGCGCCAATTACTGGCCGGCTATCACACCCGCGTGGTTCTTGTGAGCCGCCGGGGACCGAGCGACTGGAGGGGCCGCTGACGGCGAGCTCGATCGTGTGGTGCATGATTCTGCCGCACCCGGGATATCTCCGGATCCGGATGACCCATTCCCAGGGGGGATAACGATGTTGACATTGCTCTGTTTTAGACGCATGCGGCCCAAGCAGTTCTGCGTTTGCGGTGGTTGAACCGCGCCTGACAAAAACTCCAGCCGCCCGTTTGTCGACGCGCAGCTGTCGCCCGCCGATTGTCCGAATCTCATCCGCCTGATACTCGAAGGAATCCGGTCAGTTGTCGAGTCAGATCGACCGGTTGCCGCTCCGAGCGCGACAAGGCGTTTACGGCTTGGTTACGGTCGCCGTGCTGGCCGATGCCCCGTCGGCTGGCGCGCCTGGCCGGCCCGTCCTCCCACCCGCCGGCTTTCCCCCGGGCGCTGTCCGAAGGCACATAGGTGGGAGCGAGACGCCCAGCTCCCCAGGGCACGCTCGCGCGGACGCTGAGGTACAACAATGGGTGGACAACGTCCACGGCACCGCGTGTTTTGCCAGTCTGCGAGTAGTGCCGCGCTCCGGCCGGTAAGCGAGTTGATGGAGCGGCTCGGGTGTCCGGGTGGCCAGAGCTCTCCGCGGAGTGGAAACGGGCTGAGCCGGCATCGCGCGTTCGCTGAGCGCGCTGAAACCGCTCCGCGCATCCCCGTGCGGATCCCTGTTCCGCGCTCCCCGACGGGACGGCGGTCGACGTTAGCCCGTCTGGCCGTCTCAGCGGTCGGTGTCAGCTCGGCGGCTACCGGTGCGTTCGGGGTGGCTGCGGCCGCCGACCCGTCGGTTACCCAGCCGGCTCAGCCGATCAAGCGGGATGCTGTGCATGCCAATGCGGCGAGTACCGAGCTGATCACGGTGCCAGAGCCGCAGCCGGCGGTGTTCACCGGGCCTGCGGTGGCGCTCGCCGCCCCAACCGTGCTGGCCGAGGACGCTCACCGAACAGACGCAATGCAAATCGCCGCGCTAGCTCGCTCAGTCGACATGACTCGGGCCGCCGAGCTGGCGCAGGCCTCGGCGGCGAGCGTCCCAGCGCCAGCGGCTCAGGACGCGTTGCTGGCGCTACCGGGTAGCGCGGTGCGAGTAGCCGCGTTGGCCGCCGCGATGAGTAAAAGGGGCACGCCGTACGTGTGGGGTGCCGCCGGTCCATCGGCGTTCGACTGCTCCGGATTAGTGCAGTGGGCGTACAGACAGGTTGGCATCCCGTTGCCGCGCGTCGCTGAGGCCCAGTCGCTCGTCGGTACCCCTGTGTCCCGCGACCAGCTGCGGCCAGGCGATCTCGTGTTTTTCTACACCCCGGTGAGCCATGTCGGGATCTACGTCGGCGACAACAAGGTGCTCAACGCCAGCGAGCCGGGGCAACCCGTAAAGATTTCGAGCATGGCCTACACGCCGTTTCACAACGCGCGCCGGATTGAACGGCCCGCCATGATCCAGTAGACACAAAACCAGGGTCGCCGTCCCCGAGACGGCGACCCTGGCTGGTAACCACTCGTCCGCTCCCCAGCGACAAGTGGCGGGCTCTTTGAGCACTGTAGTCTAGGCCCCTTCGGGCCCTGGGCGATAGTAACAAATAGGCGCGGGATGTGGGCACGTCGTCGGGCGGTTGCCGCGGGGTCGTCAAGCGGTAAACTCCGATCACGATGCGGCTGCGGCTCTTGAACGGCCACGATAGGCCGGCCAGACTTGGTTGCGGGACCGTCGAGAGGGGAAGACCCGTGATCGAGCTAGGCGTGGATCTGGGTACCGCGAACACGGTCGTATGTAACTGTGATGAGGGGCTGGTGCTTGACGAGCCGTCCGTGATGTTGCTCCGTGACCGTGGCCGGCGGGGTGTCGAGGTCGTCGCGGTCGGCACCGAGGCTTCCGAGCTGCTCGGGCGAGTTCCTCCCGACACGATCGCCTTGCGGCCGTTGCAGGACGGCGTGATCACTGACCTGTATACCGCCCGGTCCTATCTACGCGCCATTATTCGGCGATTGGTTCCGAGCCCATGGTGGGCCGCCAAGGCACATGTGGTGATCGGGTCACCGACCGGGGCCACGGCGCTGGAACGCCGCGCGCTGCAGGAGGCAGCCGAGGAAGCCGGTATCAAGCGGGTGACCACCCTCGACGAACCGATCGCCGGCGCGATCGGGTGCGGAATCGATCCGCTGGAGCGGCGGGTGCATATGGTGGTCGATATCGGCGGTGGTACCGGTGAGGTAACCGCCTTCTGCTACGGCGGAGTACTAGCCGCTCGGTCGTGTCGAGTGGCTGGCGATGAAATGACCTTGGCCATCCATCGCTATCTCCGAGAGGAGCACCAGCTGGTGGTTGGTGAGCAGCGCGCGGAACAGGTGAAGATCCGAGCTGGTGTGGAAGCCTCCGCCAGCTTGACTGTGCAGGGCAGGGACGCTGCCACCGGTCGCCCGCGGGTCTCGACGATACCTCTGGACGAGATCGTCAAGGTGGTTGAGCCGATCACCGAGTCGATCATCCAGACATTAGCGGCCTGTCTGGACGATCTTCCGCCCGAGACCTGTGAGGACGTGATGGCCGACGGAGTGCTGCTCTTTGGCGGCGGCTCGCTCACCCTCGGCTTCCGAGACGCGCTGGAACGAGCGTTCGGGTTTCCGGTCAAGATGGCGGGCAACCCGTTGACGTGTGTCGCTGAGGGTGCCGCTCGTGCCCTGCGCAGCCCTGGACTGACCGAGGCATACGCTCGGTACTGACTGCGAAGACCACTCCGGCTGGACTGCTAGGAAGCCACCGTGGGCCCCGTCTTCAGCACATCAGCTCGATGATCAAGGTAGTAGCGCAGTCCGCTTTGGGCGACCAAGGTGGCGCTGTTGGCCCCGCCACCCGGCCCTTGCACCAGAGTAGTCACCACTAGTTCGGGCGCGTTCGCCGGGACGACCGCCGTCATCCAGTTGTCGTATTGTCCGTTGGGCAGGCTGCCGTCCTCTGCGGTCCCGGTCTTGGCCGCCGCCGGTACCGGCAGCGCCGCGAGGCTGGTGGCGGTACCGCCGGTCACCGCCGCGCGCATTCCGTCGCGCACCGGGCCGAGGGCCGCGGCGAAGGGCACCGGAGAGGCGGGCGATGCTGGCAGTGCCACATAACCGGAGCGTGCCGTTCCGGTGGCCAGCGCCAGCCGGGGAGTAACCAGTGTCCCGGTGCTGACCGCGCCGGTCCATCGGGCGTCCTGCAGCGGGGTGACCTGAAGGTAGCCCTGCCCGATGCCGAGAATGACGGTGGACCCGCCGTACCACGTATCACCTTGGGCTTGTACCGATTCCGGGGAGCCGAGATAGCCCGGCGACTCAGCCGGTAGATCGATGCCGGTGGCCGATCCGACGCCGAGTGCCCGAGCCGTGTCGATTATCCTATCCGGACCTAGCGCGGTGGCCAGCTGGTAGAAGTAAACGTCGTTCGACCAGGCGATGGACTGCGGAAGATTCATCGGTCCTAAGGAACCCCAGTTATGGAAAACATGTCCGCCCAGGGTGTAGCTCCCTCCGGTCGGGATCACCCGCTCGGGAGGGATGGCTCGATGCACCACGTCGGACGCGGCGATCACGAGTTTGAAGGTGGACCCCGGGGGCACCGCCGCTTGAGATGCGTGCTCCAGCATTGGGTCGCCCGGCTTATCCGATTCGGCGTTGACGGCGGCCATGTCCACTGGTGGCCCGTAGATGTTGTTGTCGTAGGCCGGTGCGCTGGCCAGCGCTAGGACTTGCCCGGTGCGCGGATCCATCGCGACGGCGGCCGCCACGGCGCGCGGGTTCGATTGCGCGCGCAGCGCTGTCACCAGCCCGTCGGTCAGTTGACGCTGTAGCCCGAGGTCGAGGGATAGCCGCACGTCGGCACCGGGGACTGGCTCTCGCCGGGGCCCGACCGCCACGGGAACCCCAAGCGGAGTGACATACACGCACTGCGCGCCGTCGATCCCGCGCAGTACTGAGTCGTACTGCCGTTCGAGTCCGGAGCGGCCCACGATCTCGCCGAGCGGCAGATCAGGGTCACGCTCCATCTCGGTAGGTGTGGCCACACCGGCAAACCCGAGTAGCGGGCCGAGCAGCGCTCCACTCGGGTAGATCCTTCTTGGCGCCGGCACGAGGAGCACGCCCTCCAGCTGGGCGGCGGCCACCGAGTCCGCGACCTGTGCCGGAACCGCCTCCGCGACCCGCAGCTCGAGCGTGGTGGCGGGCGCGGAGGCGAGTTGCGCGCGCAGCTCGTCAGCGGGTCGGCCGACCAGGTTGGCCAGAGTCTCTGTTGCGCCAGGGTGGGACCGCACCAGGGCTGGCACCGTCAAAACCTGCTGAGTCGGTCGCTGGCTGTCGGTGTTGCTGGTGGCCAGCACGACGCCGTGCCGATCGGTGATTTGCCCTCGGCTGGCCGGCAGCCTGATGCACCGGGTCATCTGGTCCTGCCCGGCGATGGTCAGCTCCGGGCCGCGGGTGCGCTGGAGGTTCCAGCCGTAAGTGCCAAACGCGGTCAGCGCAACGGTCATCCCGAGCGCGGCGGTTCGCGCCAACTGGGGTCGGATACGTCTGCCCCACGGCGGGCGCCACAGCCGGCGGCGGGCACCGTCGCGGCGCACTCCCAACACCGTCCCTAGCGCGGCCAGGTGCACCAGCAACGCGGTGCCCCCATAGCTCAGCAGCGGGAACGGCACACCGGCTAGCGGAAGCAGACCCAGGTTGCCACCGATCGAGACAACCACCTCGGTGCCGAAAAGCACCGCGAGACCGGTGCCAGTCAGCGCGCCCTGAGGTGTTCGTGAAGCCCGCCCGATCAAGGTCAGCCGCCACACCAACGTCATCGCGGCGAGCACGGCTAGCCCACTGGTTAACAGGCCGTATTGTTCAATCACGCTGGCCAAGGCAAGGTCGGTGTCCCGCTCGGGCAGATACTGGGCCAGTAGGTCAGTGAGTTGCCCACTCGAGCGGCCAACCAGAGCCGCCGAACCGATCGCGATCTGCGCCTGGTGCACCGCCCAACCCGGCCCGGCCGGCGACTGCTGTGCACCGGCGAGGAAACTGCCCATCCGCTCCACCTGATATGGGCGAAGCAACCCGATCGCGAGTGGCGCCGCGGCCAGCGCCACGCCCATCAGCGGCAGCAGGAAACGGCCCGGAATCCGGCTGAGCACGAGCATCGCGGCCGCCAGGATGACCAGTAGCGCGGTGGTGCTGAGATCGGGCTGCATCAACGTCAGCAGCGCCGGAAGGACCGTCAGCCCCAGGCCGGCGGCCAGGCGCCAGCTGTCGCGTTCCGCGCTGCCCAGTACCGAGGCCAGCCCGAGCAACAGACCCATTTTGGCAAGTTCGGAAGGCTGAAAGGTGAGCGCGCCCGCCCCGATCCAGCGGGTAGCTCCGTTGGCCGAGCTACCCGCGACCAGCACCACCGCGAGCGCGAGCACCGAACAGCCGTAGGCCGCCCAGCCAAGCAGCTCAAGCAGCCGCAGCGGTTGACGCCGAAGCCAGGCCAGCGCCGCCAACCCAGCCGCCGCGATCGCGGCCTGGCGCAGTGCCGCGACCGCACCGTCCACCGCCACGAGGTTGGCCAAGCCAAGGCTTACCAGCACGATCGTGGCGATTACGGCGGCCACATCGAACGTGATCCCCAGGGTGTCCTGTGGGTCGGCTTGTTGGATGGTTTGCGCCCGCCTCCGACGTCGCGCCATGCCGCGTTCGAGCAGAAGCATCGGTCACCCACCCCCTTCAGCGGCTGGGAGCGGCACCGGCCTAGCCGGGTCGCACGACCCGTTCACCGGCGCCCGCAATGGTGTTGGACTGGCCGCGACTGCAGGGTTGGCGGTCACCGCGAACACTCCCAAGGCCTGCTCCGGCGGTAACGGAACCGCCCGCACCGCGTCGAATCGGTCGGCGTTCGACTCGAGGACGATCGAGCCGCCAGGCACCCAGACCGCTGCCCCGGTACACCGGTTGATGATCTGGTAGCTCCAGGCGAGTATCTGGGGCGTTGGCAGCGGGCGCAGCAACACCTGCAGCCGAAGCTGGCAGGTCTGTCCAGGGTCACAGGTGTCCACCGCTCGCAGGCTGACCGCTATCACGGTGCCTGCTGATGGCGCGGCTGGAGCCACCAGGGTTGGCAGTTGTTCGGTTACGGTCGGCTGGGCGGTCCCAGCGCGTCCAGCCTCGCGTAGCACCTCGACGTCCTGAGCGATCCGATCACGAGTAAACACCAGCTCAGCGCCGAGCAAGAGGGTAGCGACCAGCCACGAGAGCAACCACCACCGTTTCCGATGGGACTTTTGTCCCGCCGCCCGCATCGCGCCCCACCTCGCGTTCGTGCCGACACTCAGCCTGACCGAGCCGGCGCGCCGGAACCAGTGGTTAGCGCCCTGAGCGGCGGTCTTCTATGCCTTCGGCCCGTCCGCTAGGAACGGTTTTACTCGAGGTAGCTGTCAAAGTGGCGAATGGTGGATAACTGTTGGGCAGCGGCCACCGCGCTTGCTCCAAGGCCTGCCGCCGGTGCCGCCGGCCTCGCTGGATCCGACGAGCACCATCACCACGAGCACGAGGACCACGAGCACCACCACGACCACGAGCACCACGACCACGAGCACCACGACCACGGCCCTGGAGATTTCAGCCACGTCGTTCACTGACGTGAGCGGCCCTGCTCGGCCAGGGTCTTGTGTTGGGTTCGGCCGCTGGATCGTCGACTTGCTTTGACTCGATGGACGCCACCCAGGGCGCCGGCCCCCAGGCCGAGATCGACGAGGCTCGGGCGTTGCTCAACGAGGTCTTGCAGGGCGCGGAGGCAAACGCACACTGACCACTTTGCGAAAACGGGCTATGGCCTTGGTCGATCCGTCGCCCCCAGCCCGCAACCTTTCGCTTGTGGTGGACAACGAACCGCTCAACCGGCGCGTCCAGTAGCCACTCTTCGTGGCTCCCGGCCACCTGGTCGATCGCTACCGACCCGTGCCCCGCTGCGTCGTCCCGAGATCACGGCCCGGATCGCGTCTCAATGTTGAGACCGTCGACTTGGGCGGCGTCGCGAACGAAGACAGCGATTACGTCAGTGCTCGATCTGTCGGCGTGATGGGGGAGGGCAGTACTTCCCGGCCGGTCAGGTAGCGGTCGACCTTGGCGGCGGCGGCGCGGCCTTCGGCGATCGCCCATACGATCAATGACTGGCCTCGGCCAATGTCTCCGGCGGAGAACACGCCAGGGACATTAGTCATGAAAGTGTCGTCTCTGGCGACGTTGCCACGAGCGTCGTACTCGACCCCTAGCTCTCCGAGCAACTTGCTTTTCTCCGGGCCGACAAAGCCCATTGCCAGCAAAACCAGATCACACGGCAGTTCCCTTTCGTCGTCCGGTACCGGCACGAACTTGCCGTTCTCGAAGTTCACCTTGGTCAGCCGCAGCGCTCGGACCGTCCCGTCAGCATGACCCAGGAACTCACTCGTGCTCACCGAAAACAGCCGCTCACCGCCCTCTTCATGCGCTGAGGACACTCGATAAATCGCCGGATAAGTCGGCCAAGGCTGCGTCAGCGCGCGCTGCGCGGGCGGAATCGGCAGGATCTCCAGCTGGGTTACCGAGATAGCGCCTTGCCGGTGTGCGGTGCCCAGGCAGTCCGCGCCGGTGTCACCGCCGCCGATGATCACGACGTGTTTGCCGTGGGCATCGATCGGGGAGACCGCTAGATCGCCCTCCTGTACCCGGTTCGCCAGTGGCAGATACTCCATGGCCTGGTAGATGCCGGCCAGGTTGTGGCCGGGCACCGGTAGCTCGCGCCACGCGGTAGCGCCCCCGGCGAGCACGATCGCGTCGAAGTCGGCCCGCAGCTCCTCGGCGGTGATGTCCACCCCGACGTCAACGCCTGCGCGGAACTCGGTACCCTCGGCTCGCATCTGGTCCAGCCGCCGGTCCAGCCGGTATTTAATCATCTTGAACTCCGGGATGCCGTAGCGCAGCAATCCACCGATCCGGTCGGCCCGCTCGAAGACCACCACATCGTGCCCGACCCGGGTCAGCTGCTGAGCGGCGGCCAGCCCGGCCGGGCCGGAACCGACCACCGCCACCTTCCTGCCGGTTCGGACCTCAGGTGGCAACGGCCGAACCCAGCCCTCCTCCCAGGCCCGGTCGATGATTCCGACCTCCACCTGCTTGATCGTCACCGGGTCGTCGTTGATCCCTAGCACGCATGCCGTCTCGCACGGGGCCGGGCACAGCGTGCCGGTGAACTCCGGGAAGTTGTTCGTGGCATGCAGACGCTCGGCGGCATCCACCCAGTCCTGCCGCCAGACCAGGGTGTTCCACTCTGGAATGAGGTTGCCCAGGGGGCAACCCTGAAGGCAGAACGGGATCCCACAATCCATGCACCGACCGGCTTGCGCCTCCAGCGCTTCTGGTGGGAAATCTTCGTAGACTTCGTTCCAGTCCCGCAGCCGTAGGTCGACTGGCCGTCGCGGCGGAGTCTGCCGCTTGGTGTGGAGAAATCCCTTTGGGTCAGCCATGAGCGGCCTCCATAATCGCCTCGTTGACGTCCCGGCCGTCGCGCTGGGCGGCTTCGCGCGCGGCTAGCACTCGCTTGAAGTCCTTCGGCATGACTTTGCTGAACCGACCTATCGCCACGTCCCAGTCGGCCAGCAGCTCGTGCGCGACCGCTGAGCCGGTTTCGGCGTGGTGGCGCCCCACCACATCGAATAAGAACTCACGATCGGAGTCATTCAGCGTGTCCAGGTCAACCATCTCCTGATTGACCCGACCGGCGGTCATATCGAGCAGGTACGCGATCCCGCCGGACATGCCGGCGGCAAAATTGCGTCCGGTTGGTCCAAGCACGACGACCCACCCACCGGTCATGTACTCGCAGCCGTGGTCGCCAACTCCCTCAACCACGGCCACCGCGCCGGAGTTTCGCACGCAGAATCGCTCACCCACCATCCCGCGTAAGAACATCTCACCGGAGGTGGCGCCATAGAGGATCACGTTCCCAGCGATGATGTTGTGCTCGGCGATGAACTGCGCGCCTGGATGGGGCCGCACGATGATCCGGCCGCCGGACAGGCCCTTGCCGACGTAGTCGTTGGCGTCACCGATCAGGCGTAAGGTGATGCCCCTTGGCAGGAAGGCGCCAAGTGACTGCCCAGCCGAGCCGGTCAAGGTCACATCGATGGTGTTGTCCGGCAGCCCCGCCGCGCCCCAGCGGCGAGTGAGTTGGTATCCCAGCATGGTCCCAACGGTCCGGTTGACGTTGCGCACGGGGAGGTCCAGCCGCACCGGATCGCCGCCGTCCAGCGCTCCCTCGGAAAGCTGAATGAGAGTGTTGTCCAGCGCTTTCTCTAGCCCGTGCTCCTGGTCCTTCGTTCGATACCGGGGCGCGTCCGGGTCGGTGCCCGCCGGCACGTGCAGGATCGGCGCGAGATCCAGCCCGGACGCCTTCCAACGCGCGACCGCGTGCCGGGTGTCCAGCATCTCAGTGCGCCCGACCGCCTCGGCCAGGGTGCGGAAGCCCAGCGCCGCGAGGTGCTCGCGCACCTCTTGGGCCACAAACTCGAAGAAGTTGACCACGTGCTCGGCCTTGCCGCTGAATTTCGCGCGTAGCACTGGATTCTGGGTCGCCACCCCCACCGGGCAGGTATCCAGGTGACATACCCGCATCATGATGCAGCCCGAGACGACCAGCGGCGCGGTGGCGAAGCCGAACTCCTCCGCGCCAAGCAGCGCCGCGATCATCACATCGCGCCCGGTCTTGAGCTGGCCATCGGTCTGCACCACGATCCGGTCACGCAGCTTGTTGGCCAGCAGCGTCTGCTGGGTCTCGGCCAGGCCCAGCTCCCATGGGGTGCCGGCATGCTTGATCGACGACAGCGGCGAAGCCCCGGTGCCGCCGTCGTGGCCGGAGATGAGCACCACATCGGAGTACGCCTTGGCGACTCCGGCCGCCACGGTTCCCACGCCGACCTCGCTCACCAGCTTGACATGCACCCGTGCCCTGGGATTGGCGTTCTTCAGGTCGTGAATGAGCTGTTTAATGTCCTCGATGGAGTAGATGTCGTGGTGCGGCGGTGGGGAGATGAGCCCAACGCCCGGGGTCGAGTACCGGGTCTTAGCGATCCAGGGATAGACCTTGGTGCCGGGTAGCTGGCCGCCCTCGCCGGGCTTGGCCCCCTGGGAGATCTTGATCTGTAAGTCATCGGCGTTAACTAGGTACTCGCTGGTCACCCCGAACCGCCCGGAGGCCACCTGCTTGATCGCCGAGCGGCGCAGGTCACCATTGGCGTCCGGGATGTAGCGGTCGGCGTCCTCGCCACCCTCGCCGGTGTTCGATTTGGCGCCTAGTCGGTTCATCGCGATGGCCAGCACCTCGTGCATTTCCTTAGAAATGGACCCATAGGAGATGGCCCCGGTGGCGAACCTTTTGACGATCTCCGAGACCGGCTCCACCTCAGAGAGCGGCACCCGCTCGCGGACCCCCTCGCGGAAGGAGAACAGCCCGCGCAGCGTCATCAACCGCCTCGACTGGTCGTCGACCAACTTGCTGTACTCCTTGAAGATCTCGTAGCGGCCGGTCCGAGTGGAATGCTGCAGCTTGAACACCGTGGCCGGGTTGAATAGGTGCGCTTCGCCCTCGCGGCGCCACTGGTACTCACCTCCGGTGGGCAGCTCACGGTGTGCCGCGTATACACCGTCAGGGGGAAAGGCCAGCCGATGCCAGCGGGCGACCTCAGCCGCGAGGGTGTCGAAGCCCACACCGCCGAGACGTGAGGTGGTGCTGGTGAAGCACGTCTCGATTACCTCCGGGCCCAGCCCAATAGCCTCGAAGATCTGCGCTCCGGTGTAGGACGCCACCGTCGAAACGCCCATCTTCGACATCGTCTTGCGCACGCCCTTACCCAGTGCCTTGATCAGGTTGCGGGTGGCGGTGCGCCTATCAAGATCGCCGAGCAGACCTCGATCGCACATGTCCTCCACGGTCGCCATAGCCAGATACGGGTTGACCGCGGCCGCGCCATAGCCAATGAGCAGCGCGATGTGGTGCACTTCGCGGGCGTCGGCGGCTTCTACCACCAAACCGACCTGGGTACGCGTCTTCTGCCGCAGCAGATGGTGGTGCACCGCGCCGGTGAGCAACAGCGACGGGATCGGCGCGTTCTCGGCGTTCACGCCCCGGTTGGACAGCACCACGAGCCGGGCGCCGTCCTCGACGGCCTCGGCGACTTCGGTACAGATCGCGTGTAGCCGAGCCCGCAGCGCCGGGCCGCCGCCGTGCACCTTGTAGACACCCTGGACGGTGACAGCCCGGTAGCACAGCTGGTCGCCGTCATCGTCGATGTGCACAAGCTTGGCCAGTTCGTCGTTGTCCAGCACGGGGAACGACAGCACGATCCGCTGGCAGGAGTCGGCCGTACCGACCAACAGGTTGGGCACGGCGCCGAGCTGGGTCTGTAGAGAGGTGACCAGTTCTTCCCGAATCGCGTCCAAGGGAGGGTTGGTGACCTGGGCGAACATCTGGGTGAAGTAATCGAACAGCGGCCGGGGGCGCGCAGAGAACGGCGCCAACGGGGCATCGTTACCCATCGAGCCGATCGGCTCCGAGCCAGTCAGCGCCATAGGGGCAAGGAGCACCTCCAGCTCCTCGGAGGTGTAGCCGATCGCCTGCTGGCGTTGCACCAGCGAGGCATGGCTGAACACCACGCGCTCCCGCTCCGGCAAATCCTCCAGCCGGGTCAAGCCCTTGGCAACCCACTCGGCGTAGGGGTGTTCCGCGGCCAACTGACCTTTGATCTCCTTATCGCTCACGATTCGGCCGGCCTTCAGATCGGCGAGGAACATCCGGCCCGGCTCCAGCCGGCCCTTGCGCACCACGGTCGTCGGGTCGATGTCCAATACACCGACCTCGCTGGCCAGCACCACCAGCCCGTCCTCGGTGACCCAGTACCGGGCCGGTCGCAGACCGTTGCGGTCGAGCACCGCGCCGATCACGTTGCCGTCAGTGAACGCGATCAGCGCCGGACCGTCCCACGGTTCCATCAGCGTCGCGTGGAACTGGTAGAACGCCCGGCGCGCCGGATCCATCTCGGTGTGGTTCTCCCACGCTTCCGGAATCATCATCAGCACCGCGTGCGGCATCGAACGGCCACTTAGATGCAGCAGCTCAAGTACCTCGTCGAAAGACGCGGAGTCGCTGACCTCGTTGGTGACGATGGGAAAGAGCCGGCTCAGGGCACCGGGGATCAGGCCAGTGGCGAGCTGACTCTCCCTGGCGTGCATCCAGTTCCGGTTGCCGCGCACGGTGTTGATCTCACCGTTGTGCGCGAGCATCCGATAGGGATGCGCCAACGGCCAGGAGGGAAAGGTATTCGTGGAGAACCGGGAGTGCACCAGACCCAGCGAGCTGGTGACCCGTTCGTCGGAAAGATCCGGGTAGAAGCTGACCAGCTGCTCTTCAGTGAGCATGCCTTTGTAGACTATCGTCCGCCCAGAGAGGCTGGGGAAATAGACTTCCAGATCGTGTTCAGCCAGATCATGTTCAGCGCGCCGTCGCACGCAGAAGGCCAGCCGCTCCAGGTCCAGTCCTTGCTGGTGGTCGTTACCAGCCAGAAACAGCTGGCTGAAGCGCGGCATCACGGAGCGCGCGGTGTCCCCGAGGCTAAAGGGATTAGTGGGTAACTCCCGCCAACCCAACACTCGGGCTCCCTCCCGCGCCGCGATGTCCGCAATGGCGGTCCTAGCCTCGGCCTCGTCGGCGTCATCGTCGGGCAGGAAGCCGATGCCGACCGCGTACTGCCCTGGTTCGGGCAGGGCGAAGTCCACTACCTGGCGGAAGAAGTTGTCCGGGACCTGGATAAGAATGCCCGCGCCGTCGCCCGCATCGGGTTCGGCGCCCCGCGCACCCCGGTGTTCCATGTTACGTAGGGCTGTGAGAGCCTTACGTACGATGTCGTGGTCGCGCCGGCCGGCCAGGTCGGCGACAAAGGCCACACCACAGGCATCATGCTCGAAATTGGGGTCGTACAGTCCCTCCGCAGTGTGTCTGCGGCGCGGGTGTGCAGGGGGCCCCTTGGGCAGCTGAGCAGCGTTCACATGCACCTCTCGTCGTCTCGATCAGCGAGCCTTGGCGCCGTCGTATCCGGGTTGGCTGGGCGAGCGCCAGGCGTTGGTCGGCGGCGGGTATGCAGCGGCCTCGCGCGTTGGTGGTCATCTGGGCGCGCGAGGCCAGCGGTGTTCGCTAAGCGTAACTGCTGTTGGGCCCTAACGCCGTGAGTGGCGAGTATGGCTATAGCCATACTCGCCACTCACGGCGTTAGCATCCGACTATGTACCCTGAGCCCGCTGTGCTGGTCCGCCGCGGCGAGCCGGCCGCTGGCGTCGCCGTCGTCACCCTCAACCGACCTGCCCAGCGCAACGCGCTCACCGTGGAACTCAAGTCCGCGCTGGTCGATGAGCTGAGCAAGGTATCGGCTGATTCGTCCGTCCGAGCAGTGGTGTTGACCGGCGCGGGCAAGTCCTTCTGCGTCGGTCAGGATCTTCGAGAGCACGCCAATGCGCTGCGGGCCGACCCTGTGACCGCGTTCGACACAGTCGAGCGGCACTACAACCCGATCGTTGAGTTGCTGGCCACCATGCCCAAGCCCGTGATAGCCGCGCTCAACGGCTCAGCGGCCGGGGCTGGTCTTGGTTTCGCGCTGGCCTGCGACCTACGGCTCGCGGCCGAAGGATCGACGTTCGCCACCGCGTTCGCCGCCATCGGGCTTACCGCCGATTCAGGGCTTTCGGCGCACCTGGTACATGCACTGGGCGCCGCACGGGCCACTGAGCTGATGCTGCTGGGTGAGCCGTTCAGCGCCGAGCAGGCGTTGGAGTGGGGTTTGGTGCGCGCCGTGCTGCCGGTGGACAAGGTGCTGCCCTCAGCGCTGGAGCTGGCCGGGCGGCTGGCCGCTGGCCCAACCGCCGCATACGCGGAGATTAAGAAGGCGCTCGCGCTCGGCGCGGTGTCGACGTTGTCGGCCGTGTTGGCATCCGAAGCCCAAGCCCAAGCCCGGCTGGGGCTGACGCACGATCACGCGGGCGCGGTGGAGGCCTTCCTCGCCAAGCGCCAAGCGCGTTTCGAAGGCCGGTAAGCAACAGGCTTTACTCTGACCTTAGCGTGGGTATCCGGGACGGTATAACCGCGTTACCGTCCAGGAGGGGTCGTATCACGGAGGTCGTGAATGTCGGTTACCGAGCAGAGCCAGGCCTGGGAGCTGGCTGCGGACTTCGAACGAACCATCGCGGCCGACCAGCGGATCGAGCCCCGAGACTGGATGCCGGCAGCCTACCGGGCCACCCTCATTCGACAGATCGCTCAACATGCCCACTCCGAGATCATCGGCATGCAGCCCGAGGGGAACTGGCTGCTTCGCGCACCGAGCCTGCGGCGCAAAACGATCCTGCTGGCGAAGGTGCAGGATGAAGCGGGTCACGGACTGTATCTCTATGCCGCCGCCGAAACCCTGGGGATAGACCGCACCGAGTTGACCGAGCGGCTCATCACCGGCCGCCAGAAGTACTCGTCAATCTTCAACTATCCAGCGCTGAGCTATGCGGACATCGGCGTGATTGGTTGGCTGGTCGATGGGGCGGCGATCTGCAACCAAGTACCGCTGTGCCGCTGTTCCTATGGTCCGTACGCCAGGGCCATGGTGCGGATTTGCAAGGAGGAGTCGTTCCACCAGCGTCAAGGTTTTGAGTTGCTGCTGACCATGGCGAACGGGACCGACGAACAGCGCGCCATGCTGCAGGAGTCAGTCGACCGCTGGTGGTGGCCATCGTTGATGATGTTCGGCCCGCCGGACGTCGACTCGCCCAACACCCGACAATCCATGGCCTGGGGGATCAAACGGCACACCAATGACGAACTGCGCCAGCGTTTCGTGGATATGACCGTTCCGCAGGCGGCCGCCCTGGGCGTTACGCTGCCGGACCCTGCGCTGCGCTGGAACGAGGAGCGTCAAGCGCACGACTTCGGCGAGCCGGACTGGCGGGAGTTCGCGGCCGTTATCTCCGGCGCGGGCCCGTGCAACGCCCAGCGGCTAGCCCATCGACGCCGAGCGCACGAGAACGGAGCCTGGGTTCGCGAGGCAGCCACGGCGTACGCGGCCAAGCAACGGGCACGACTGGCGGGACAGGGATGAGCACCGGACGCGGCGGCTGGCCACTCTACGAAGTGTTCGTACGTGGTAAGCGCGGGCTCAACCACGTACACGTCGGCTCGCTGCATGCCGCTGACGATGTGATGGCCTTGCACAACGCCCGGGATGTCTACACTCGGCGCAACGAGGGAGCGTCGATCTGGGTGGTTCGGTCGGATCTGATCACCGCCTCGAGCCCGGACGAGAAGGAGTCGTTCTTCGATCCGGCGGCCGACAAGGTGTACCGGTATCCCACGTTTTACTCGATCCCGCCCGAGGTGCCACACCTGTGAACGGGCACCTCGATGCTTACCAGTCGCTGGCTGAGACTGTCGACCGCGATGAACCGCGCTGGGCCTTCGGTTCCAGCGTGACCGCGAGCGGCATCGTGGATACCCCAGTCGAAATCATGATGCCGGTGCCGACGGGGGCGGTCCCCGGTGATCTTGCCGGTTACTGCCAGATGCTCGGCGACGACGCGCTGGTCTGCGGTCACCGAGTCTCGGAGTGGGTCAGCAACGCTCCCGAGCTGGAGGAGGAGGTCGCGCTGGCGAACATCGCGCTCGACCTGCTCGGTCAGGCTCGGGCGCTGTTAGCGCGCGGCGGATTCGTCGAGGGCGCCGGCCGGGACGAGGACGCGCTGGCCTTCTGGCGCGATCAGGCGCAGTTCCGCAACGTTGCCTTGGCCGAGCTCTCCGATCGCCTGGATTTCGCCCACGCCGTGGCCCGGCTGCTGGTCTTCTCCAGTTGGCGTTTCGCTATCATGCGCCGGCTGCGAAATTCGACGGACCCAGCGATCGCCGCTGTGGCAGTTACCGCAGGCAAGGAGCTCGCCTACCACCGCGACTACGCAGTCCGCTGGACGTTGCGTCTCGGCGACGGCACTGAGGAGTCGCATCGGCGGATGCAAGCGGCGCTGGATGCGGTGTGGCCGTATGTCGAGGAGCTGTTCCGAACGTCCGAACTGGAGCGCCGGCTGATCCAGGTGGGGGTCGCCATTGACCCCTCTGAGACTCGGACCGAAGTATCGGCTGTGCTGGACGAGGTGCTGGCCGCGGCGACGCTGAGCCGTCCGGCAGTACTGGCGGTCGGCACCCTCGCTGGACGCGGCGGACGCCAGGGCGTGCACACCGAAGCGCTGGGCCACTTGCTCGCCGAGATGCAGAGTCTGGCTCGCCAGCATCCAGGGGCAACGTGGTGAGCGACCCTCGACCGGACGTGTTCTCGGTGGTGGCCAGTGTGATCGACCCGGAACTGCCGGTGCTCACCCTGGGTGACCTAGGGGTGATTCGCGCGGTCGAGATTGTCGGCGGCCCGGGGGAGGACTGTGTCGTGGTGACGATCACACCGACCTACCCGGGCTGTCCCGCACACGAGGTGATTCGCGCCGACCTGCGCGCCAGCCTGGTCAAAGCCGGCTACCCGCGGGTGCGGGTGCGCACGGTGCTTTCCCCTGCCTGGAGCACTGACTGGATCAGCGAACAGGGTCGCCGGAAGCTGGCCGAGGCTGGTATCGCGCCGCCTGGACAGATCGGGGCATGCCCCAGGGGAACAGTCCCGCTGACACTGGCTCCCCATCCCCTTGATGTCCGCTGCCCCCGATGCGATGAACCACGCACCGAGGAGCTGTCCGCGTTCGGGCCGACCCCGTGTACCGCGCTGCGCCGGTGCTCGTCCTGCCGAGAGCCGTTCGAGTACCTGCGGGAGAGGTAGGTTAGTATCAACTGCTTCCACAGACTGCGGGTGGCTTCTGTTGAGCGGTTGTGTGACGACGCCGCCGCGATCACATTTACCGTGCCTAACCACCAGCGCGAGGTCTTCGCGTTTCGGCCTGGCCAGTACCTGACTTTCCGCCGGTGGACCGACAAAGGCGAGCAACGCCGCTCGTATTCGATCTGCGCGCCAGCCGGCGGGCCGCTGCGGGTGGGTGTCCGCAGGGTGGCCGCGGGGCTGTTCTCGCCCTGGCTGGTCGACCAGCTGCAGCCGGGGGAAGAAGTCGAGGTGGCTCCACCGGCCGGTAGGTTCACCCCCGAGCTGACGTCGGGTGCGCACCACGGCTTGATCGCCGCAGGCGCTGGCATCACTCCGGTGCTTTCGATCGCGGCGTCGGTGCTGGCCTCGTCCGTCAGCTCCCGAGTGACGCTGCTGTACGGTAATCGCCGCACCGATACGGTGATGTTCAGCGAAGAGCTCTCCGATTTGAAGAACGTCTATCCAGCACGGCTGCACCTGATACATGTGCTGTCCAGAGAGCCGGCGGCGGTCGAGGTTTTTTTCGGACGGCTCGATGCGGCTCGGCTGCATATGCTGCTCACGACGCTCGTTGACGTCGAAGACGTCAACGAGTGGTGGCTGTGCGGCCCGCTGGGCATGGCGTTGGACGCCGCCGAGGTGCTCGCCGGACTCGGAGTCGCGGGTACCCGAGTGCATCGTGAGCTGTTCTATGTCGACGAGCCGCCACCCGAGCGGAGCGGCCCCGCCGGGTCCGCTGATTCCGCTGTGATCGACGAAGAAAGCGGCGAGATGAGCGAGGTCACGGTAATGCTGCACGGTCGCGCCACCACGTTGCGCCTGTCCAAGAGCCAGTCGGTGCTCGACGGCGCCCAACGAGTCCGGGGTGACCTCCCGTTCGCGTGTAAGGGCGGCGTGTGCGGCACCTGCCGAGCCAAGGTGACCGATGGGCAGGTCGTGATGCGTCGGAACTTCGCTCTCGAGGATGACGAGCTGTCCGCCGGCTACGTGCTTACCTGCCAGGGCCGGGCGAACTCAGCCACCGTTACCGTCGACTACGACATTTAGCGGTAGGCTGTGCCAGCCAGTGGCACTAACCGATTCGCCCAACCGGATCACGTGGGTCTCGGCGTGCGCGCTCGTAACATCCCTCCCTTCGGCCTCGATAACCGGGTTATGGACATTGAGACCAACGGGACGCGAGAGCCCGATCACGGCATCACCGGGGCGGATGAGCCCTTGGACCTACTTACTGTGGCCGAAGTGGCCTCCATGCTTCGGCTGTCCAAAATGACGATCTATCGGTTGATGAACAGCGGTCGGCTGCCTGCTCTGAGAGTAGGCAGATCGTTCCGGATCCCCCGGGACTCCGTCCGGAACCTGCTTGAAGAATCTGACAACCGGCCATAGCACCGCGGGTAATGGCCTCGACGCGAGCGCGTCGACAGGGCATGATTTTGTTGTGGGCTGGTGTTGGCGAGTGTCGCCGTTCGTGGCTGGAGCGGTGCTGTTACCGCGCGCCAGCTCTTGGCTGGGCAACGGCTCCTTGGGAGGCTCCTTGTTCGGCAATGGCTCCGCGCGGCCAGCCGCGCACGTAGTCCCTATGGTCGATTCCGGCTGGCTCTCCGGGATCAGCGAGGGGATCTCTCAGTTCTGGGCGTGGCTGTTCCTGTTGATAGCGCTCAGCGTCATATGGGGGGTTGTGCGCTTCGTCGTGGAAGAAATCAAGCTGCGTCGAATGTACGACAGGATCAAGCGTCGTCGAACCAAGCTGCCAGATCACCATCCACCACCCGGCTAGCCGGCGCCCTGAGGGCGGTCGGGTAGCCTGTTCACTGGGTTCCCGGCGTTCCTGTTGCGTCCCGTGATACGGCATCGCATGGCGTGAGGTGACAGGGGTTCGTCGGCGCCAGTCGATAACTGCTCGATGTGCCCACCAGCTGGGTGCGGGTGGGGGTGAACAAAACGGACGGTCGAGGAGTGGCCACAACACCCGGACAACTCGGGCATCCGGTGCCACGCTCTGGGCCAGCCCGACCGGGCGGCTGGGGCGGGTTGGCGGTTCGCGCCGGAGCTACAGTGTCTGGGTTGTCGCGACGCGTCGGGCTGGGCGGCGGTTCAATCATCGGTGGTCGGGTGACCATGGCTTTGGACCCTGACGCCTTACGTTCGCTGGCCACTCGCCGTCAGGTTGTGCTGGTCACTGGTACCAACGGCAAGACTACGACTAGCCATATGGTGGCTGCGGCCTTGCGCAGTCTCGGGTTGGTTGCGCATAACGCTTCCGGCTCGAATATGGCCGACGGTGCGCTCGCCGCACTCACTGACGCCCTTGATGCCGAGTGGGCGGTGCTGGAAGTCGATGAGCTGCATTTGGCTGGGGTCGCCTCGGCGACCGACCCGGCCGCGATGGTGATCCTCAACTTGACTCGTGACCAGCTCGATCGCGCGGCTGAGGTCCGGCGCACAGCGGCCGCGATCGCCAGGGCGGTCGTCGCTCATCCTCAGACCACCGTGTTCGCCAACGCTGACGATCCGATGGTGGTATGGGCCGCTAGCGAAGCGGTTCGTCCGGTATGGGTCGGCGCGGGTTCGGTCTGGCGCAGCGACACGGTGGGTTGTCCGTCGTGCGGCCGTAGCCTGACGGAGTCTGCCACCGGCTGGCACTGTGAGTGCGGGCTGACCAGGCCGAGCCCGAGTTGGTGGCTGGAGGACGACATAGCGCACGGGCCTGGTGTCTCCAGCCGTTTGGCGCTGAGTCTGCCTGGCCAGTTCAACCTGGGTAACGCCCTGATGGCACTGGCCGCCTCGGTCACGGCTGGCGTTGAGCCGGAGGCCGCTATCGCCAAGATCAGTGCGCTGAGCCGGGTAGCCGGCCGTTACGCCCGGATTCAGTATGGCCGGCACACGCTACGGCTGTTGCTGGCCAAGAACCCGGCGGGATGGGCAGCCACGATCGCCATGCTCGACGGTTCACGGCCGGTTGTCGTGGCGGTCAACGCACGCGAGGCCGACGGCCGGGACACCTCGTGGCTGTGGGATGTGGAGTTCGAGCGGCTGGTGGGCCGAGTAGTCGCCGCGTCCGGGGAACGGGCGGCCGACCTCGGGGTCCGGCTGAGCTACGCGGGCATACCGCACGTGACCAATACCGACCCGCTGGCGGCGCTCGCTGAGTTTCTCGAAGGAGAGGTGGATGTGGTGGCCAACTACACTGCCTTCCATTCCCTGTACCGTCGGCTGGAGCGTGCTGGATGAGGCGCCATGCTGCCTGACTCAGAAGTGAGCGTGTGCACTCTGCTTCCCGACGTGTTGGGTACCTATTCTGACGGGGGCAACGCGAGGGTGCTCTGCAGCCGCTTGCGCTGGCGAGGCATTCCCGCTCGGCAAGTTACCTGCACCGTCGATCAGCAGCCGCCGACCAGCTGCGACATTTACCTACTCGGCGGCGGTGAGGACACTTCGCAGTTGTTCGCCACGGAGTGGCTGCGTCAGCATCCCCAGCTGTGCAACACGCTTGCCGACCGGTCGCTCACCCTGGCGGTGTGCGCTGGTATGCAGATTCTCGGGGTGAGCATGGCCGATGTTCACGGCCGAGAGCACGTCGGGGTCGGCTTGTTGAACATCACCACCACCCCTCGCCGACGCCGGGCCACCGGCGAGGTGGTGAGTAGGTCGGCGGAAGTCGGTTTGCTCACCGGTTTCGAGAACCATCGGGGCGCTACCGAGCTGGGTGACGACGTCCGCCCGTTGGCCCATGTGCTCAGCGGCGTCGGTAACGGTGATGGTCGGTTTGGTCGCCGAGCGACCGACGGCGTGCGCACCGACCACATCATCGCTACCTATATGCACGGGCCCGTCCTCGCCCGCAATCCGGCGCTGGCCGACCACATACTTGCCTCGGTGACCGGGTCCTCACTCACTGAGATCGACCTTCCCGATCAGCGCGCGCTGCGGGAGAGCTACCTCGCCGGCTCCGCGTCCCAGACGATGCGTGGCGGTAAGCGCGGATGACCGCTGGGGAAACCCCAGCTCCAGGTGCCCGGCGGCGGACGACGGCTCGCAGCTCGTTGACCGTCTCGGTCTGGACGATGGTCAGCCGGATCACTGGCTTGGCTCGTGTCGCGGTGATCGGTGCCGTGTTGGGCCCAACCTACTTCTCCAATGTGTTCGTCCAAGCGAACCAGGTGCCCAACTGGATCTTTACCGCGACGGCCGGCCCGGTACTGGCGCTGGTGCTGGTACCAGCCCTGGTCAGGTCGCTGGTGTCCGCCGGGCCCCAGGCATCCATCGAGCTGCTCGCCAGGGTCACCGGGTACCTGATCACACGCGCGTCCCTGGGCACCGCCCTACTGGTGCTAGCCTCGCCGCTGATCGCCTTGGCGCCCACCTTCGGCATACCAGATCAGGCCAGCCGCGCTCAGGCGTGGTGGTTGACCATTCTGGTGTTGCTGTTCGTGGCACCGCAGGTTGTGGGCTACATGCTGATCAACATCGGGGTGGCTGCCCAGCAAGCCCGCAGCCGTTATGCGATCGCCGCAGCCGCTCCGGCGATCGAGAACATCGGGTTGATAGCGACCATGAGTGTCGTCGCGTTGCTTTACCAACCTGATCTGGAGGTGGCTGGGGTACCGCTGAGCATGGTGGTGCTGCTCGGACTCGGGTCGACCGCGTCAGTGGTGTTCCATGCTGCCGTGCAGCTCTATGGTGCACATCGCTGCGGGATGCCAGTACGGGTTGGCCGACGATGGCAGGCCGATGACGCCGTCAACGAGATCACCCACCGGCTGCGCCGCTCACTTGTGGTTGCCGTATCGCCATCGGCGTCCATGTTCGCGATGCTCGCTCTGGCCGGCACGGTTCCGGGTGGTTCCGCCGTCTTCCAGGCGGGCATGTCGGTGTACTTCGTGCTCAACGCACTGGGCGTGAAGTCGGTCAACGCCGCGGCGCTGCCTGGGATGAGCGCGGCGAACGAGCGACATGACACCGCTCGGTTCGGCGCCGCGTGGCGCGAGGCGCTGTGTCTCGGCGTGACTGCCAGCCTGCCCGCCGCCTGTCTGCTGATTGCTTTTGCCGAACCGACCGCGAGCGTCCTGATCCAGGGCCATCTGCGTACCCCGGAGATCATGCGATGGGTCACGGCCGCGCTGTCGGTGTTCGCGTTCGCCCAGCTCGCCAACGCGGTCGGCGAGATTGGTCGGCAGGCGCTGTTCGCCCGGTTGGACGTGCGCGGGCCCCGGCGGGTCAGCTTCGTCAACTTGGTCGTGCGGTTGGGCGTTGGCCTGGCCAGCCTGGCGCTGCCGGCTGGCGGCGACCGGCTGCTCGGCCTTTCGTGCGCGGTGCTTGCGGGCGAGGCAGCCGGTGCCATGCTGACCCTGTGGCTTCTGCACCGGGCGATCCGGCCGCAGCAGCTGTTCGATACCGCCCGGCTCGGGCGGATTGCCCTGGCGGTGGTGGCGATGCTGCCCGCCGCCGGCCTGGGGTATTGGCTCGTGCAGGCGCGGGTCCACGAGCGATTTCCGCAGCTGCTCGTGGCCGCCGGCTTGGGAGCCGTCTCCGCCGTTTGCTTCGGTTTTACCCTCGCCGCACTCTCCGGTCAGCTTCCGGTGATCCGCGCCAGGCTACGGGCAAAGCTTCGCGTCGGAGAGCCAGTGTGCGCGGTCCCATCGAGTCGCGGCAAGACCGCTAGTTAAGCTACGCCAGAGCCACCGGGTGGTAAATGCTGGATAGCCACACCTGCAGCAGGGTGTCCACCACCTGGGCCTCCCTCATTGACGGCTGCTCCTCGGCGAATACCGCGTGCATGACCCGCTCATTCATCAGGTTCAGCGCAACGGCGAGATCTCGGGCTGGCACGCCACTGGGCGCGGTTCCCCGATCGCGTTCGGCCTGGATAGCTTCTTCGGTGCGTTGTACCCAGCTCTCCATGACCCGCGCCCACAGCTGGCGCACTTCGGGGTTGCTGGCCCGTGCCTGAGCGGCCGCCACCGCCACCGCCCGGTGGGCGCGAAACGTTACGAAGAACGCAGTGATCGCCTCCCGCCACGGCTTTTCTTGATCGCCCGCCATTTCATGGGCCGGGGCGAACGCGGCGGCGTCGGCTTCGGCCACCACCTGGTCGAGCAGAGTGAGCAGCACCGCGTCCTTGGAAGGGAAGTAGAAGTAGAAGGTCGGCCGCGAGATGCCGGCGCCCCGAGCCAACTCGTCGATCGAGATCTCGCTCAGTGATCGGTCGGCCAGCAACCGTTCGGCTGTGGCCAAGATCGCCAGTTCTCGCTCGTCGCCGGATGGGCGGGAACCTCGACGGCTGCGCGTCAACCGCGCCTTGTCAGCGGTGGGTGAGAGACTCACAGCGTGAGCCTATACCGTGTTGATTAATTCAACAACACGTTGACTATGTCAACACGCTGTTGGTACCGTAAGCTATGCCCATCGATCACGTCGACGTACTGATCGTCGGTGCCGGCATCTCCGGTATCGGCGCCGCTTGCCACCTCCGGCGGGAATGTCCCGATAAGACTGTTGCCATACTCGAGGCGCGCGACGTGATCGGGGGCACCTGGGACCTGTTCCGCTACCCCGGTATCCGCTCCGACTCGGACATGTTCACCCTGGGTTATTCGTTTCGGCCGTGGTCCGAGGGCAAGGCGATCGCCGACGGAACGGCCATCCGGGGGTACGTTCAACAGACCGCCCGGGATTACGGAGTCGATCGCTTGATTCACTTTCAGCATCGCGTGGAGCGGGCTGAATGGTCCAGCGAGCAGGCGCGGTGGAAAGTAACCGCGCGCCTGGTCGACTCCGCGGAGACGGTTGAGCTGAGCTGCTCGTTCCTACACGTCTGCACCGGCTACTACCGTTACGACGAGGGCTACACGCCGAGCTTCGAAGGCGTCGACGACTTCGCGGGCCAGCTCGTGCACCCCCAACACTGGCCGACCGAACTGGACTACCGCGGCAAGCGCGTTGTGGTGATCGGCAGCGGGGCAACCGCGGTCACCCTGGTGCCCGCGCTGGCCGAACAGGCAGGGCACGTAACGATGTTGCAGCGCTCGCCGAGCTACGTCATTTCGTTGCCGACGGTTGACGGGCTGGCCGAGCAGCTGCGGAGCAAGCTGCCAGCGAAAGTGGCGTACTCGATCGTGCGCTGGAAGAATGTGCTGCTCACCATGTTGAGCTACCAGCTCTGCCGGCGCTACCCCAGGTGGACGAAGGCGCTGTTGCGCAAGGGCGTAGCCGCTCAACTGCCCAGCGGTTATGCCGTGGACACTCACTTCGCTCCGAAGTACGACCCGTGGGACCAGCGGCTGTGCGTGGTGCCCGACGGTGACTTGTTCCGGGCGATCCGAGGCGGCAAGGCGTCTGTCGTCACTGACCAGATCGAGCGGTTCACTCAGCGTGGCTTGCTGTTGAGCTCCGGCGCCGAGCTTGAAGCTGACATCATCGTCACCGCCACCGGGCTCAACCTGCTCGCGATCGGCGGCATCCAGCTCACTGTGGAGGGTGCCCGGGTTGATCTACCCGAAACGGTCACCTACAAGGACATGATGTTGTCCGGTGTGCCGAATTTCACGCTCACCCTCGGTTACACGAACGCCTCATGGACGCTCAAGGCCGACCTGGTGGCCCGATACGTCTGCCGGCTGCTCAAGCACATGGACTCGCGGGGGCTCGACGTGTGCACTCCGCTTGCCCCGAACCCGGCGCAGCCGCTGGCGCCGCTGATTGACCTGCACTCGGGATATGTATTGCGCAGTCTCGCGCAGCTGCCTAAGCGGGTAACCGCGGCGCCCTGGCATGTGCGCCAGAATTATCCACGCAACCTGCTGGCCATGCGCTACGGACCTATCGAGAACGAAGGTGTGCGGTTCAGCGTTCGCCCAGCCGTCGCCGCGTCGAAGCGTCCGGTAGCTGAGTACATCGCGGGCTGACTGCTTACGGGAGCTACAGATCACCGCAATGGCCGCAGGCAACCGCATCGACGGCAGGCAGCGCCGCGTCAGGTGGCTGATCGGCGGGCTGCCGTGGCCGAGGGCGGCGGGAGATCAGCTCGGCGTATATCGACAGCGCGATTTCCTCCGGGGTCCGAGCACCGATGTCGAGCCCGGCCGGCGCTCGGATGGCTGCCTTGTCCGCCTCCGCCACATCGAGCCCGGCCAACACCGAAGCTGACCGTCGAGGGCTGGCCACCAGTGCTACGTAGGGCACTCCGGCGGCGACGGCCGCCCGCAACACTGCCTCTTCGTCTCGCCCGTGTGAGGCCACGATGACCGCGGTGGCATCCGGAGCGACCGCTACAGCGGGATCGGCCCCTGCCCGGACGTCGTAGTCCATCACGAACCCGAGGCGCACCAGGGCGTGCGCGATCGGTGACTGCCCGAACACGTGCACTAGCGCCCGAGGGATGACCGCCTCTAAGAAGATCTCCAACGTGCCGCCGGACAGGCAGGGGTTGCCCAGGACTCGCATGCCCTCGGCCGCTGGCCGGGTACTGGTATCCGAGGTCAGGTGCAGCAGCTCGGATTCCCCGGTGTGCAGCAGCCGGAGTCCTTCCGTCCGCACGGTGGATTCGGCGCAGACTCCACCCACGAAGCCGTCGATCGAGCCATCGGGTAGTACCACAGCGCTGTCGCCCGGTTTCGCGCTTGTTGGCCGCTCCGCGCGGACCACGGTCGCCATCACGAACGGTGTGCGCTCGGTGCGCAACCGCTCGATCCGGGTACGTAGATCGGTGCTGCTCATGCTCGAGGCATGGTTGCGCCTATTGGGGTGCCGAACAATTCAGTCTTAAGTGATTGCTTATGTTCCGGATGCGTCTCTGGGGAGAACAAGCAACAATCCCGTCACGCCGAGCACTTCTGCGTGTCCGATTCGCCCGAACGGACTACGGCCGGCATCCCCACCTGGAAGGCGAGCCCGACATGGCGATCGAGTCTGATGGACACGGCGGCCGGAACCCACGCATGTATGAGCTCATTGAGAACGCGCCGAAAACCGGGAAGAGCCCGACGGTGTGGGCTTTCCCCGCGCTCATCGACTTCATGAAGGTGGCCGGTCAGCCGGTGCCGGGGCCGTGGCCGCCGCACCAGCAGCGCCGGCCGGACCCCGAGGAGGACATACTTCCAGTGGCGATCGTGGAGCCCGGCTCGGGCCAGCCTCGAGGCGCTCACCGCATGGGCAACGTCTGATGTACCCCCCTCGGCTACGCTACGTCGCACCGAAATCCCTGGATGAAGCCTTCGCGGTCATGGCCGAGTACGGCGATGACGCGAAGGTGCTGGCTGGTGGGCAGAGCCTGGTGCCGATGCTCAAGCTCCGCTTCGCTTCGCCAGCCGTCCTAGTGGACATCAACGGTTTGTCCGATCTTGCCTACCACCGGGCGGAGAGTGACGGTTCCCTGCGAATCGGGGCGCTGTGCCGGCACGTCGACCTGGAACGTTCAGCGCTGTTGCCTGGCCGTTACCCGACGATGGCCGCCGCGGCCCCGCAGGTGGCGGATCCGATCGTGCGCAACCGGGGCACGGTGGTTGGTTCGTTGTGCCACGCCGACCCGCAGGGTGACTGGGCCTCGGTGCTGCTCGCGCTGAACGGTCAGGTCGTCGTCGCTGGCAAGGACGGGCGGCGGACTATCTCCGTCGCCGATTTCGTTGTCGGGCCGTTTCAGAACTCCCTGGCCGCTGGAGAGATTGCCGTCGAGGCCAGCGTTCCCGCCGCGAAGGGAACACCATACGGCAGCTACCTGAAGCTGGAACGCCGAGTGGGTGATTTCGCAACAGTCGGGGTTGCCGTGGCAATCGAGACGTCCGGACTTCAGATCAGCCGTGCCGGCATTGCGCTGACCGGCGTCGGCCCGAACACGATTCAGGCGATCGAAGCAGAACAAGCATTGATTGGCCAGGCCCTGGAGCCGGACGTGATCGCGCGCGCGGCCGGGCTAGCCGCCGGCGCCGCTCGCCCACGCAGCGACCACCGAGGGAGCGCGGAGTACAAGCGCCATGTCGTGGAGACGTTCGTCCGGCGAGCACTGTCGAGCTATCGATTGGCCGTGCCCGCTTGATCCGCTTAATGGCACACCACGAGGAGGACGACGCAAGTGACAACGAGCGACTTGAGCGGTCATGACTGACGCTGCGGACGAACACCGGATCACCGTCACAGTTAACGGCGAGCCACATGCGGTCGAGGTCGAACCTCGGCTGCTGCTGGTGCACTTACTGCGGGAGGGCTTGCGTCTGACCGGCACCCACATCGGCTGTGACACGACCAACTGCGGTGCTTGCACAGTGCTCTACGACGGCACCCCGGTGAAATCGTGCACCATGCTGGCTGTGCAGGCGGATGGCCACGAGATCACCACCGTCGAAGGCCTCGGCAGCCTCAGTGAGCTCGACCCGGTGCAGGA
The DNA here is from genome assembly GCA_019244295.1 of Pseudonocardia sp. Taxonomy (GTDB): domain Bacteria; phylum Actinomycetota; class Actinomycetes; order Mycobacteriales; family Pseudonocardiaceae; genus Pseudonocardia. The sequence goes on along the minus strand of JAFASX010000144.1, from coordinate 57,556 downwards.
GGGCTTTACCATTGAGCATGGTTTGCAGTGCGGATTCTGCACCCCCGGCATGATGCTCACCGCGAAGGCCTTGATCACCAACAACCCCAATCCCTCCGAAGAGGACGTGCGATGGGGGTTGTCCGGCAACCTCTGCCGGTGCACCGGCTATCAGAACATCGTCAAAGCGGTGCTCTGGGCGGCGGCTAAGCAACATGGGCACGTCGCGGAAACAAATGGTCAAGGCACTACGGTCTCCGGGAGAACCTGATGTCGCAGGCACTCGACGAAGTCAAGATCGGCGGGCTGGGATCCAGCCGGCAACGGGTGGAGGATGCCCGTTTCATCCGGGGTCGAGGCAACTACATCGATGACCTCAAGCTGCCCGGCATGCTGCATATGGAGATCCTGCGCAGTCCGCTGGCGCATGCCCGGATCATATCAATCGACACTTCGGCCGCATGGGCCATTCCAGGTGTGCGGCTGGTGCTGACCGGTGAGATGGCCGCCCAGCGCAACCTGGCCTGGATGCCGACGCTGTCCTACGACACGCAGGCCGTGCTGGCTACCGACAAGGTGCGGTTCCAGGGCCAAGAGGTGGCCTGTGTCGTCGCCGACGACCCGTATATCGCCAAGGACGCCTGCGAGGCGATCGTGGTGGAGTACGAGCCGCTGCCCGTGATCGTCAACCCGATCCAGTCACTCGCGCCGGACGCGCCGCTGATCCGCGATGACAAGGAGGGGCAGACCGACAACGTCTGCTATCGCTGGGAGGTCGGTGACAAGCAGGGCACCGACCGGGCATTCGCCCAAGCTGACCACATCTCCCGGCTGAAGCTGCACTACCCGCGCAGCCACCCTTCGCCAATCGAGTGCTGCGGCTCGGTCGCCGACTACAACGCCGCCACCGGCAAGCTCACCGTTTACATGACCACCCAGGCCCCGCACATCATCCGGGCGGCGGTGGCCCTGGTGGCGGAGTTGCCCGAGCACATGATCCGGATCGTGTCGCCGGACCTCGGCGGCGGGTTCGGCAATAAGGTTCCGGTCTACCCCGGTTACGTATGTTCGATCCTGGGCTCGATCCTCACCGGCAAGCCGGTGAAGTGGATCGAGGACAACTTCGGCAACCTGATCTCCACTGGCTTCGGCCGGGACATGTACCTGGACAGTGAGCTGGCGCTGCGCAAGGACGGCAAGATCCTTGCCGTCCGTTTCCATGCCGACACCGACCAAGGCGCGTTCTTCTCCGACGCGCAGCCCAGCAAATTCAAGATCGGGCTGGTGCACTCGGCGTTCGCCTGCTACGACATCCCGGTCGGGCACATCACCGCCCGAGGCGCGTACACCAACAAGGCGCCCGGCGGAGTGGCCTACCGGTGCTCGTTCCGGGTCACCGAAGCGATGTTCTTCCAGGAAAGGATGATACAGGCGGCCGCCGCCGATTTAGGCATGGACCAGGCCCAGTTCCGCCGGATCAACCTGCGCCGCGCCGACGACTTCCCAGCGCGCACGCCGTTCGGTTTCCTGGTCGACTCCGGCCAGTACCACAAGTGCCTGCAGCTGGGCTTGGACGCGATCGGCTACGAGGACTTCAAGAGAGAGCAAGCGCAGGCCCGCTCCCGGGGACGGCGCCTCGGCATCGGTATCTCCACCATGACCGAGCCGTTGGGCGCCGGTAACAGCCGCGAGTACGACATCTTGGGCATTAAGATGTTCGACTCCGCCGAGCTTCGGGTGCACCCAACTGGAAAAGCTATCTTGCGCACGGGGGCGAAGACCCAGGGCCAAGGGCACGAGACCACCTGGGCCCAGATCGTCAGCCACGAGCTAGGTATCCCGGCTGACGATGTAATAGTCGAAGAGGGCGACACCGACACCGCCCCGTTCGGAATGGGCACCTACGCTTCCCGTAGCACCCCGGTCGCGGGTGCCGCTGTGTCGATGGTCGCGCGCAAGGTCAGGGCAAAGGCACGCAAGCTCGCCGCGCATCTGCTCGAAGTCTCCGAAGAGGACATCGAGTGGGAGCTCGGCCGGTTCTACGTGCGTGGCGCGGCGAGACGTGGCGTCACCATCCAGGAATGCGCCATGGCCGCCTATACGAACATGCCCGACGGCATGGAGCCTGGTCTCGAAAACAACGCCTATTACGACCCACCCAACCTGACCTGGCCGTTCGCCTGCTACATCGCGACGGTCGAGGTTGACCCGGAGACAGGCGTGTGGGACGTGCTGCGTGTGGTCGCGGTGGACGACTGCGGGGTTCGGATCAACCCGATGATCGTCGAGGGCCAGATCATGGGCGGGCTTGCCGAGGCCTACGCCATGGCAAACATGCAGTTCATGACCTACGACGCCGACGGCAACATGATCGGCGCGAACTATATTGACTACCTGTTGCCGACCGCGTGGGAAACCCCCGGGTTCGAGTTGCACGAGGTAGTGACGCCCTGTCCGCATCATCCGATCGGCGCCAAGGGCGTTGGTGAGTGCGCGGCGGTGGGCGGCCCGGCCGCGTTCGTCAACGCGGTGATGAATGCGCTGGAGGACACCGGTGTACGCAACATCGACATGCCGGTGCTGCCAGACCGGGTGTGGCAAGCGATCCAAACCGGGCGGGACGTCTCCGGCGTCCCGCCGGTGCGTCAGGACTAGGCCGGGGGAGCAGCGATGCTGATCGAGAACGAGCTGCGGGTAGCCGCGCCGCTGGACAAAGTCTGGGACTACCTGCAGGACCTGCCCAGGCTAGCGCCGTGCCTGCCTGGCGCCGAGCTCACCGACGAGAACGCGGATGGCTCTTATTCGGGGAAGGTGCTGGTCAAGCTCGGGCCGGTGTCCCTGCGTTTCACCGGTACAGCGCGGATCGTCGAGGCCGACGAAGCCGCGCGGCGGATTGTGCTGCATGCCAGCGGCGCGGAGACTCGCGGCAAGGGCTCCGCCGACATGACGGTCTCCTCGCGGCTCACCGCGGCCGGCCCAAACGCGACGGCGATGAAGGTATCTCAGGAGCTGCAGATCACCGGAGCCGTCGCCCAATACGGTCGGGGCATGATCGCTGATATCACCAGCGTGCTGCTGCGCAGTTTCAGCGACTGTATTGCGCACAACATCGAGGCGCAGCGCGTCGGCGGTGGTGTCGCCGTTGCCACCCGCGCGGCCGCGCCGGCCAGCGGGCTACGCATTGGTATCGCGGCTGCGGTGATGGCGCTGAAACGAGTACTGCGGCGGTTCTTCGGCCCGAGCACCCGGCCGGTTGGGGGTGCAGGGTGAGCGAGCGGAATCGACCATCGCGGAAGGAAGTCTGAGAGATGGTGCTGTGGTGGATCGGCAACGCGGTTTTGCTGTTCGTGGTGTTCCCGGTCGTGGTTGCGTTGCTCAACCGAGTGCTCGCGGCCATCGAGCGGATCCGCTGGGCCGTCGATGACATCCTCGCAGGCGGTGTCACTTTGATCGGCCAACTCGATCCAGTGCCTGGACTGCTGGCTGAAACGGACTCCACCGTCGCGCAGGTCGCGGCTGGGGCGACTCGGTACGCCGGCAGCGTGGCCAAGCTGCTGTAGCCGATCATCAAGTTTCTCCCCGAAAGGAGCCAGCCATGCCAGCTGCGGCCTGGGCGACGCTGATCATCGCGGCGCTGATCATCGGCATCACTGCGGTGGGGCTGCTGCGGGTGATTCTGCACCTGTGGCACGTTTCGAAAACCTTGGCCACGCTTAGCGGCGGGGTGGAAGTGATCGCCGCCTCCACGGCGACCGTGCCCACCGTGGTGGCCTCGGTGAACACTAACCTCAAGCCGGTCCGGGACTTCTGTGAGGGTGTGTGATGACCGGTTGGTACATCGGCTTCACGATCGGCGTCATCGTGGTGCTCGTTGTCGTCGCGTTGGTCGTGCCGATTCTGCTGTTAGCGCACAAGATCGGTAAACAAGCGGCGGCGATCAACGCGACGTTGGGGAAGGCCGAACGGAACACTCGTCCATTGACCGATCTGACTACTACTATCAACCATGCCGAGGTGATCACGGCCGGGCTGCGCCGAGGCCGCGAGCGGTTGGGAGGCTGAGATGTCTGATCAGGAGCTGACCGCCTGGTGGATAGCAATCATCGGTGGATTCGTTGTGGTGCTCGCGGTTGCCGCGTTGCTGAGCATTTTGATCTATCTAGTGAAGATCATTGACAAGCGAGTCAGCGAGGTTCGGCGTACTCTAGAAACGATCACTTCAAACACGTCGGCGACCACACTCATCCCGAAGACCGCCGACGCGGTGGACGCAGTGCTGGCCGAAGGCCTGCAACACCACCTTTTCCTCGGGCGTGTGCTGCCCAGCATCCCGACCCCGGCCACGGCCGCAAGCAACGGAGGCGCGACGTCATGACGCTGATGATCGTACTCAGTGTGTTGGTTATTGTCGCGCTGATCGCCGGGCTGGCGTTCTATCTGTATTGGGTCGGTTCGCTGCTGGGTGGTATCGCTACTAATCTCGAGGCGTCCGAACAGAGTATTCAGCGGATCAACGCTGACGCGGCCCTGATCGGCCCAGGTATCGAGCACATCAACCACACCGGCGGCACGGTGGCCGGTGCGTTGCCGCTGCTGTACGGATTCGCCGAGCGAATCGTCACCAAAGCATCGCCTACTCCACAGCGTTCGGTGATCGCCACGCCGGCTTCCGGCCGTCGACGCTCGCGGCTGCATAAAGCCGTCGGGTTCACTCCAGAAGACTAATAATTGCGGGCATTATCGCTTTCCTCTCAAGCGGGAATTGCCCTGTTCCTGCGTTAACCGGGACAGCGTGTCGCGGCTTCGCGTGGATGACCAGTCTGGGTGTCCGCTCAGCCAGAATTGTCTGACCGATGCTGGGGCAGCGGGGCGGTGGTAGGGGCATCGGAATATTCGCCGATCCATTCGGCCCGCCACGTGTTGTCATATCGCTCATTGTTGCAATGCGGCCGGTATATCGAGATCAGTTCGTTTGCCACCATCTCTCGGTGCCCGGGCCCGCCGCCGGGGATCTCCAACGTGGCCACGTGCAGCTTCCACTTGGAGCCGGCCCGCTGTATCCAGCAGGGTGCCGCGACGTGGCGGAACGGAAAGTTCTCGGTTGAGAGGTCCGCGCTGTGGCCGACGTAGATCACCGCGTACTGCTCGCGTTCGGGGTCGGGCTTGTACAGCACGACGTAGACACCCGGGGTAGCCGGCGGTGTCCAACCCCCGAGCAAGCGAGGGCCTTCGAACGGATACCCCGCCAATGAACCCAGCCTGATCTGCACAAACAAAACCTTAGCTCAGGGTGGGCAGCATCGCCGCCAATCGCTCGAGGCTGTCCAGGTCGTGGCCAGACAACAACAGATCGATGTGGGGCTTAGCGACCATCATGCCGACCGTGCGGGGCGGACCATCCGCCGCGTGCGGGTTCAGCCAGACAATGCGGTGACACAACCTCGACAACCGCGCCATCGCATCGGACAACAACTCGGGGTCACCCCGGTCTAGACCGTCCGAACAGATCACGGCCACGCCGCCCCGGGCCATGCCACGCCGTCCCCAACGCCTGATGAACTCGTCCAATGACCGCCCGATGCGGGTACCGCCGTCCCAGTCCAGCACGCTCGCGGCGGCCCGAGTCAGCGCCTCGTCCGGAACCCGGGTACGCAGCGAGGGAGTGAGGTACGTCAGCCGGGTGCCGAAGCAGAACACTTCCACCCGCAGCCGGGGGACTCCGGCCCGCTTTGTGGAGTACGCGAATTGCAGCAGCGCCCGAGAGTACTCAGCCATCGAGCCGGAGATGTCCAGGATCAGCACCAGTGGCCGCGGCTGCCGGCGGCGGCGACGCCAGCGTAAGTCGACCAGCTCGCCGTGCACCCGTAGTGAACGGCGGATGGACGCCCGCAGGTCGGGTCGGCGGCCCCGACGCGACAATTGAGTGCGCCGGGTTCTGCGCATCGGCGGGGCCAGCTGAATCTGGGCGATGATCCGACGCAGTGCGGCCAGTTCGTCCTCGGTGCACTCCGCGAACGACTTCGAGGTCAGCGTCTCGACGTCGGAGGCCATCAATCCCAGCCTCGCTTGCTCGTCGGGCTCCTGCTCGCCCGGCTCAACAGCCGGCGCCACCAGCGTTGACTCGGCGTTGGCTTCCGGCCGGGCTACCAAGGCCACCAGCTCGTCCACCGGATTAGCCACGTCGAGGAAGAACGCCTGGAACACTCGGTCGTAGACCTCGACGTCCTCCCACCTACTCACCAGCGAGACTCGCCCGCCCCAGTACAGGTCTTCCAGATCGGTCGGATCCAGCGATGTCATCGCCGCGCAATAGGTCACCATATCGCCCGATCCGATCGCGACACCTTCGGCGCGAAGTGCCCGCGCGAACCGGACCAGCACCCCGGCTAAACCAAAGCCGGCCGCGGTCACGTCGCCACGATGTCGCCAAGGCGGGGGCGGACCAGGTCTTCGTCGTCGTGGTCCTTGACCACCGAACCCAGGGTGAGCTCGGCGGTTTCGGCGTCGAGTTGCCCGATGCCGAGGAAGGCGCACGTGCTGGCCCAGTCGATGGTCTCGGCCACCCCCGGCGGCTTGGCCAGTTCCATCTCGCGCAGTCGCGTGACCGCCGCGACCACTGACCGAGCCAGCGCGTCGGGCACCTCTGGCCGGCGTACCCGGACGATCTCCAGCTCGCGCTGGAAGCTGGGGTAGCCGATCCAGTGGTAGAGGCAACGTCGCTTGAGCGCATCGTGTAGCTCCCGGGTGCGGTTGGAGGTGAGCAGCACCAGCGGCGGGCGCTCGGCGGCCACTGTGCCTATTTCGGGGATGCTGACCTGGAAGTCCGAAAGCAGCTCTAGCAGGAATGCCTCGAACTCGTCGTCGGCCCGGTCGATCTCGTCGATCAGCAGTACGGCCTGTTCACCTGCCTGCACCGCGCGCAGCAGCGGGCGTTCCAGCAGAAACCGAGGGCCGAACACCTGGTCCACCGCTGCGTCATCAGTCACCGAGCGCTCGGAGAGCGCCCGAATGTGCAGCAGTTGCCTGGCGTAATCCCACTCGTACATGGCCTGATTGGCGTCGATGCCCTCATAACACTGCAAGCGGATCAGAACGCGGCCCAGCACGGTGGCCAGTACCTTCGCCAACTCGGTTTTGCCGACCCCGACCTCGCCCTCCAGCAGCACCGGCCGGTCGAGCGCGAGAGCGACATGTATGGCGGTGGCCAGGCCGCGGTCGGCCAGATACCCGCTGCCCCGCAGGAGCTCGATGAGCTCGGCGACCGAGCTTGGTCGGGTCACAGACGAGCCTCCATAGCTGCGTCGCGACTCAGCGGTGTGAGCTCTGACGCCGGATCGTTTCGCCGATGCTCACCGCTCCGGGCACCAGCTTGCCTTCTCGGCCGAGGCGCTCGCGCCACGCGGAGCGCTGGTCAGCGTCAACCGGCAGGTTGGTGTCACCGGCAGGTTCGTGACCGGCGAGGTGCGACGATATCCCGCCGAAACCAACGTGCGCCATGTTCTTGCACGCTCGACCCCGGGTGCGTTCGAAGCGCTCGACGAGTTCGGCGCTCGTTTCATCCCGGGCTGACCAGATGTCTCGGAGTACGGTCAGGACCTGGTCGGTGTCGCCGTGGCTCTCTTCGGGCATGCCAACCTCTTTCTGGACATAACAGCACCGCTGATGTCAGGGTAGACCACTAGCGACGTGACTTGTTGAGTTTGCGTCGTGGCCACATCGGGTAGTTCACTAGCGGAACGGCGAAACAGGGAGGACTCCATGATTGTTCTCGGCATCATCTTGCTTGTCCTGGGCTACTTGGTCCCAGGGCTGGGCATTTTGACGACAATCGGCTATATCTTACTCGCGGTGGGCCTGGTGCTTCTGCTGCTCGGCAGCATCGGGTACCCGTTGCTCGGCCGACGGCACTGGTACTAGGAACATCTCCGCATGACACCGTGGTCACCCCGCCCGCCGGCTCGGGTGGCCACTATGTTTTTCACTACTGATCGCCTTTCCCATTTGCTCGCCGCCCAGCGGTTGCTTGGGGTGGCGATTGTTCGTGCTGCTGACGGCTAGCCGGGAACCAGCCGAACCCAGCCCATCGTCCCGCCCTCATCTTGGTAACATCCGCCCCGAGCTCTCTGCTTTATGATGTTGTGTCACAGACGCCGCGCTCAACGACACAGACATCGTCGCGGCCTGGACCGCTCTACGACGTCACGGTGTCATCGGGTGCCGCTGACCACGGATCCGTAGCACGATCAAGGGGAGCAACGATAGCGCCAATCGCCGACGCAGATACTTCTGCGTTGTGAGCGACCACAGCGATCATCGGAACAAGCGGGGATGAGCACCGGATGAACGGACGGACCATGGCCTCCTTTCGGCGAGTCGCTATCGTCAACCGAGGCGAGCCCGCGATGCGGCTGATTAACGCGGTGCGCGAGTGGAATGCCGAAGGCCGTCATGAGCTCACCGTCATCGCCGTGCACACCGCCGTCGACCGCCGGTCGATGTTTGTGCGGGAGGCTGACGAGGCGGTGCTTGTCGGCCCGGACCTGAAGGACACAGCCGCGTTTGGCCCCAACCCCTACCTGGACTACGCCGAGCTGGCGCGCGCGCTGCGGCTGGCCAGGGCGGACGCGGTGTGGCCTGGCTGGGGATTCGTCTCGGAGAAGGCGGAGTTCGCCGAGCTGTGCGAGCGGCTGGGGATCACCTTCATCGGTCCGTCGGCGCAGGTGATGCGGCAGCTCGGCGATAAGATCGAGTCCAAGCGGCTGGCCGAGGAGCTCGGTGTGCCGCTGGCCGCGTGGAGCGGCGGCCCGGTCGCGGACCTGGCCGAGGCCCGCCGACACGCCGAAACCATCGGGTACCCACTGATGGTGAAGGCAACCGCGGGCGGCGGTGGGCGCGGCATCCGACTGGTGAACAGCCCGAACGAGCTTACGGAGGCGTTCGAGCGGGCCTCGTCGGAGGCTTCCCGTACCGCTGGCGATGCCACCGTGTTCCTGGAGCGCGCCATCCGGGGTGGCCGCCATGTCGAGGTCCAGGTCGTCGCGGACGCGGCCGGCTGTATATGGACATTGGGTATTCGGGACTGCAGCGTTCAGCGGCGCAACCAGAAGATTATCGAGGAGTCGGCGTCCATCGCGCTGGACGCCGACCAGGCGCAGGTATTGCGTACCTCGGCGGCCGCCCTCGCGCGGGCCGTTGGTTATGTCAACGCCGGCACGGTGGAGTTCCTCTACGAGCCCAAGGAGCGGCTGTTGACGTTCCTTGAGGTCAACACTCGACTGCAGGTGGAGCATCCGGTTACCGAAGTGACCACGGGCATCGACATCGTCAAGCTGCAGTTGCACGTAGCCGCTGGCGGCCTGCTCGACGAGTTCGGCGACAAGCTCGGCGCCAGCCGCACCGGCGCTGAAAGCGCCAGCCCCCCGTCCCGAGGGCATGCGATCGAAGCTCGGCTGACCGCCGAGGATCCAGATCGCGACTTCGCTCCGGCACCCGGTGTGATCGAACATCTCATGTTGCCGACCGGTCCGGGCATCCGGGTCGACACCGGGGTGGTCGTTGGGGACGTCATCCCACCGCAGTACGACTCCATGATCGCCAAAGTGATCGCGTGGGGCCGAAACCGAGACGAGGCGCGGGCTCGCTTGCGTCGCGCGCTGCGCCAGACCTCAGTGGTAATCAATGGCGGCACCACGAACAAAGCGTTTCTGCTTGAGCTGCTGGACCGCCCCGAAATGCGTTCCGGTGAGCTGGATACCACCTGGCTGGACACCATGTTGGCCGCCGGGTACACGCCGCCGCGGCGCCTGGACGTCGCGCTGCTCGCGACTGGAGTGGAGGCGCACGACGCGCATGTGCGCCGGCAGCGTGACCGGCTGTTCGCTTCGGCCGAGCGCGGGCGTCCTGAGGTCGGCCACGAGACCTGGTACCAGGTCGACGTGCGAGCCGGCGGCCGGCCTTATCGGTTGCGGGTGGCGAGGTCACGGGCGAGCCGATACCGAATCGAGCTCGATGACCATGCGGTGGACGTCGACGTCGAACGCGCGGGTCGTTTTGAGCGTCGGCTCACCATCGGTGGGCGACGATTCGATGTGCTCTCGGTTGCCCAGGGCTCCGATTACCTGGTTGAGGTTGATGGCGCGGTGCACCGGATTTCCGGTGGTGAAGCTGGGCTAGTCCGTGCTCCGGCGCCAGCCATGGTCGTGTCGATTCCGGTCAGCGCGGGTGATGATCTGGCCGAAGGTGACGTGGTGGCGATCGTCGAGTCGATGAAGCTGGAGACCGTGTTGCGGGCACCGGTCAGCGGCCGGGTAGCCGAAATCCTGGTGGCCACGAATACCCAGGTCGAGGCCGGTACGAAGCTGGTGCGGCTGGAGCCCACGCCTGAAGCTGGCGCGGACACCAACACAACAGGCGACCGCGTCGGGTTGGCGGAGCTGGCGCACACCACGGCGAGCGCCGATCCCGCGTCAGCCGCCGAAGACGGACTGAACGCGCTGCGCTCGCTGGTGCTTGGCTTCGATATCGACGAACGAGAAGCTCGGCCGTTGTTGGCCGGGCTGGCGGCCGCTCGGGTGCGGCTGCCTCGGGATGACGTTCGGCTACTGGCCGGCGAGGCATCGGTGCTGGGTATCTTCGCCGACCTGTGCGCTCTTTCGCGCAACCGGCGGCTGCCGGACAGCTCGGACGACTTGCTCACCGACGCATCAGCGGTGGACGCCGAAGCGGCCCGCAACCCACAGGAGTACCTATACGCCTACCTGCGCTCCCGGGACGCCGACGCCGAAAGCCTCCCAGAGTCTTTCCGAATCAAGCTGCGCCGGGCACTGGCCCATTACGGCGTGCACGACCTCGCGGACACGCCAGAACTAGGTCCAGCTCTCTACCGGATGTTCCTAGCGCACCGCCGCGCTGGTTCACACGTTTCCACGCTCTCCGAGCTGCTGCGGTGGCGGCTGCGTCATCCTGAGTCCGTACTGAGCGTCTCCCCGGATGCCCGGGATGAGTACCGGCACGTCCTCGACCAGGTAGTCACCGCTACCCAGCTGCGCTACCCCTCGATCGGTGACCTAGCCCGTCAGGTCCGGTACCACTGCTTCGACGCCCCACTGATCGCCGCTCGCCGAGCCTCGGTCCAACGCCAGGTCAAGAACAGCCTCGACCGCCTATCAACCGACCCGATCGAGCGGGCGGCGCAGATCGACGAGATCGTGGCCTCGGGGGAACCGATCCTCGAGGTGTTCGCCGTACGGCACCACGCCTCGATGCTCACGATCATGACACGCCGGTTTTACCGGATTCGACCGGTAGAGAACGTCGAGGTGGTGTCGCACGATGGGCGTCCACTGCTAGTGGCCGAGTACCGCCACCAAGGCAACGCCTACACCGTGCTGGCCACCGTGGCCAGCGGGCAAGCCGGCGTCGACGACCTAGCCGCGGACGCGCCGAGCGCCGTCTCCACCGATCTGCACCAGATGGTCAATGCGCTGCCGCCTGACCGCACGGTGCTGATCGACCTTTACGTCACGTCAGACGATTCGTCGGGGGTCGAGCCGAACGCGCGCGCCGCGCGGATCAAAGCCAAGCTGGGCATGATTCCCGCATCGGTTGGTCGGGTGGCGGTAGCGGTCCGCCGCGACGGTGATGACGTTGCCAGTGCCACGACGTGGTTCACCTTCCGGCCCGGTCCGGACGGTCGGCCCAGCGAAGACCGCACCCTGCGTGGACTGCACCCGATGGTGGCCGAACGGCTGGGCTTGTGGCGGCTGTCCGGGTTTCAGCTCACCCGCCTGCCCTCGGCCACCGACGTGCACCTATTCCGCGCGCAGGGCCGGGAGGTCCCCGAAGACCAGCGACTGGTCGCGCTGGCCGACGTCCGTGACCTCACCACGCTGCGCGACGACCGGGGCCTGGTCAGCGGCCTGCCTGAGCTTGAACATGTACTCGATGCCTGTCTCAACAGCATCCGCGCGGCTCGTTCGGCCGATCCCGCCACCGCCAAGCTGGCCTGGAACCGGGTGCTGCTTTACGTATGGCCGGTGGTGGACATCCCGCTCAATGATCTGGACGCCGTGGTCAGGGTGCTGGCACCTCGGGCCGACGGGCTGGGGCTGGAGCAAGTGATGGTGCAGTTCCGGACGGTCACCCAGCAGGGCGAACCCCGTGAACTGATGCTGCGGATGTCCCGGCCGCCGGGGGCTGGCCTGACCCTGCGCATCACGGAGCCGCCGACTGAGCCACTGCGTGAGCTCGACGCCTACGGGCAGAAGGTGATTCGGGCACGCCGACGGGGCGCGGTGTACCCCTACGAACTGATCCCGCTGCTCACCCGCCACCCGGACGCCTTCGGAGACCTGGGCACATTCACCGAGTACGACCTCGACGAGCGTGGCCGACCAGTGGCAGTGGAACGGGCGCCGGGAGGCAACACCGCCAACCTGGTACTCGGTGTGGTCACCACCAAGACCGAGCGTTACCCCGAAGGCATGACCCGGGTCGTGCTGCTCGGCGATCCGACCAAAGCGCTCGGTGCGCTGGCCGAGCCCGAGTGCCGCCGGGTGCTCGCCGCGCTTGAGCTGGCTCGACGGATGTCGGCGCCGGTGGAGTGGTTCGCGGTGTCCGCCGGCGCGAAGATCGCCATGGACTCCGGGGTGGAGAACATGGACTGGATTTCTCGGGTGTTGCGCGGACTGATCGAGTTCACTCAGGAAGGCGGCGAGGTCAATATCGTGGTGGCCGGGATCAACGTCGGCGCGCAGCCGTATTGGAACGCCGAGGCCACGATGCTCATGCATACCAAAGGAATTTTGATCATGACCCCGGACTCGGCGATGGTGCTGACCGGCAAGCAGAGCTTGGACTACTCCGGTGGGGTATCCGCCGAGGACAACTTCGGGATCGGGGGTTACGACCGGATCATGGGCCCGAACGGGCAAGCCCAGTACTGGGCGCCCGACTTGTCGGGGGCGGTCGACATTCTGCTCGCGCACTACGCACATACCTACGTGGCGGCGGGCGAGCGTTTCCCCCGCCCGGCCCCAACCACTGACCCGGTGGAGCGGGACATCCGCGAGACCCCGCACGGCGGATCAGACGGTGGCTTTACTCGGCTCGGTGAGATCTTTGAGGCGGCGACGAATGCCGAGCGCAAGAAACCGTTCGACATCCGCTCGCTGATGCGCGGGGTGGCCGACGCCGACCACCCTCCTTTGGAGCGCTGGGCCGACATGCATGACGCCGAGTCGGTTGTCGTGCTGGACGCGCACCTGGGTGGGCAGCCGATCACGCTGCTCGGTATCGAATCCCGTCCGCTGCCCCGGCGAGGGCGCTCGCCGGTGGACGGACCGTCGCAATGGACCGCAGGCACGCTGTTCCCCCGGTCGTCCAAGAAGACCGCGCGAGCTATCAACGCGGCCAGCGGCAACCGTCCGCTGGTGGTACTGGCGAACCTTTCGGGCTTCGACGGCTCACCAGAGTCCATGCGGGAGCTGCAGCTCGAGTACGGCGCCGAGATCGGACGCGCCGTCGTCAATTTTGATGGCCCGATTGTGTTCTGCGTGGTTTCGCGTTACCACGGCGGTGCGTTCGTAGTGTTCTCCGCGACGCTCAACGACAACATGGAGGTCGCCGCCGTTGAGGGTTCGTACGCTTCGGTGATCGGCGGGGCGCCCGCCGCGGCTGTGGTGTTCGCCGGTGAGGTCAACAAACGCACCGCCGCCGACCATCGGGTCGCCAGCCTGGAAGCGCGGCTAGCCGAGGCGGTGGAAAACGCCGATGAGAGCGACGTCGCCCGGCTGCGCGCCGAACTGGCCGGTGTCCGCGCCTTGGTACGTTCGGAAAAGCTGGGTGAGGTCGCCGATGAGTTCGACAATCGGCACAGCATCGAACGCGCGCAACGGATGGGTTCGGTGCACGAGATCGTGCCGGCTAGCCGGCTGCGGCCTTACCTGGTCGATGCCGTACGGCGCGGCATCGCCCGCACCCTGGAAACCGCTACTGGTTAGCTGCGGTCAGCCAGGGCGTAAAGGCTGATCGCGTGGATGTCCACGGTGACCGGATGGTCGACGGCGTACATGTCCAGTCCCGGGTAGGTGTGCGCTGGAGGTATAAGTGGCGGCGGCGGTGCGGCGGTGCGCGCGCTAGGGCACCGGGGCCGTTCGCATGACCTCTTGGTACGCCGCCAACAATGACCTACGCGAAGTCTCCCACGACAGCATGCCCTGTGCCCGAGCTTGTCCCGCCAGTCCCATGCGTCGCCTGCGCTCAGGGTCGTCAAGCAGCTCGGCGATCATCCGCGCGAAGTCCAGCTCCGAGTTCGGCTGCGCGTAGCTAGCGGCGTCGGCGGCGGTGAACCGCGTTTCTCGAAGGTCGAACGAGACGATCGGCTTGCCCACCGTCATGTACTCAATGATCTTCGTCATGGAAGACACGTTGTTCAACGGGTTGAGCGGGTCTGGCGCCATGCAGACATCCGCCGTTGAGAGGTAACGCATCAGCTCTTCGTCACAGATACGACCGGTGAAACTGATCATCGAGTCGAGGCCCAGCCTGGTGGTCAACGTCCGTAGTTCGCTGACACAGTCACCCCCGCCAATGAACGCCGCATGCCAGTCTTGTCGACCGATATCGTCACGCAGCAGCGACAGCGCTCGGATAGCGTAGTCGACACCGTCTTGCGGACCCATCGTGCCTAGATAGCACAGCAGGTACGGCTTGCCCCGGGCCAGCGACTGGTCGGCCATAACCGCCTTGACTCGATCGCCTCTGGGCGCGTTGCGCACCACGAAGATACGCTCCGGATCTACCCGGCCTCGCTTGATCGCTACTTCGCGGTAGCTCTCGTTGGTGGCAATCACCACGTCGGCCGTTGCGAAGGTACGTCGCTCCAGCCAGCAGACACCTCGATACAGCAAATCCTTACCTCGACTGAAACGGGAGAGATACAGCTCGGGAACGACGTCGTGATGGTCGAAGATGAACCGTGCTCCCCGACGTTTGAGCGCCATGGCTACCAGAAACATCAGGTCAGGAGGATTGCTCGCGTGTACCACATCCACGTCCCGAATCCGGCGGGCCAGCCGGTACGTGTGGAAGAGCGCCTGGCCGTACTCCCGGGCGTACCCCCACGGCCCGCCGGTGGCGGCGCGCAGTGGATACCGATATATGGAAATTCCGTCGATACGCGACTCAAGCTCACTATCTTCTTTATCCCCCAGCGGACAGATCACGTGAACATCCCAGCCATCCTCGCGGAGCGCGAGACATTCCTGCCACACACGGGTATCAAAAGGCACAGATTCGTTCTCGTTGAGAAACAAAACCCTACCAGCCAAGGCCCAGATATCCTTTCTGGTCACGTCGACGAGCGGCGTCCGGAAGCCGCACGAGATCGACGATCGTCATGTCCGAGCCGTCCGCGCACGATTCCACAGCCTTGACGACGTCGCTGTCGGTGTTGCCGACCACGCAGACTTCGGCGTGCCGTACTACCTCCTCCGGCGAGTCCGCGAGTAACTCGCCGAGGTGCGCGAGCCGAGTGCTCACGTAGTCGAGATTGGTGCCCATGAGCCGAGCCAACGAGACCTCGCGATCGTAGATACGCAGCTCGTAACCCTTGCCGAGTAGCCGCTCGGCCAGCTCGACGAGCGGACTCTCCCGCAGGTCATCGGTACCTGACTTGAAGGAAAGCCCGAGGATGCCCACTCGGCGCTGGCCGGTGGACTCGATCAGGGCCACCGCCCGGCGCAGGTGGGTCTCGTTGGAAGGCAGCACATGCTCCAGTATCGGCACACTGACATCGATCTGTCGGGCCCGGTGCAGCAAACCTCGCAGGTCCTTGGGCAGGCATGACCCGCCGAACGCGAACCCGGGGCGCAGGTAAGCCGGGCTCACATTGAGCTTGCGGTCGGCAAGGAAAATGTCCATGACTTCGTGGGAGTCGAGGTCAAGCGCGGCGCAGATCGCGCCGATCTCGTTGGCGAACCCTACCTTGAGCGCGTGGAACGAGTTATCCACGTACTTGGTCATCTCCGCGACTCGCAGCGGGACCCGGAACACCGGACCCGGCAGGCCGGCATAGAGGGCCACCACCGGGTCGCCGCTCGCCGGGTCTAACTCGCCGCAGACCGTCTTGGGCGGATCGTGGAAGTCCTGGACGCTAGACCCCTCGCGCAAGAATTCCGGGTTGACCGCGACGCCGAAGTCAGCCCCCGCACGCATCTGAGAATGTTGCATCAGCAGTGGTATCAGTAGATTTTCGCAAGTTCCTGGGAGCATGGTACTTCGAAACACCACGGTGTGTCGCCCCGACGCGGCGCGCAGAGCCAGGCCGATTTCCCGCGAGACCCGCTCGAGATAGACGGTTGACAACCCGCCGTTCGGCTCCGACGGTGTGCCGACGCACACGAGTGATATTTCCGTCGTCGTCACCGCGCTAGCCAGATCGGTGGTCGCGGTCAGCCGACCCGCCGTCACACCGTCGGCGACCAGCTGCTCCAACTGATCCTCGACGACCGGCGAACGGCCGTCGGCGATCAAGCGCACTTTGTCTTCGTTGATGTCGACGCCCACCACGTCGTGTCCACGCGCGGCCAGACATGCCGCCGACGCGCTGCCAACGTATCCGAGCCCGAGCACACTGATTTTCATCTTGTCTCACCCAGCTCGCAAGCTACCAGGTGGTGGTGCCGGGGCTGGCCGCCTCCTGAGGCGGGAAGAAGTTCCCGATCCGGTGCCCAGTGGTGATCACCCGGAGGGTGTCCCGCGCCCTGGCGATCGCCGGCTTCGGATCCCGACCGGAGAGGACAGCGAATACATGACGAGAAAGATAAGGCTGAGCAAAGCGGACGGCGGAGTATCCTGGTACTTGTCGGTAATATCGAAGTGTCTTCATGTCGCGGGTGATGTCAACCCAGTGCACGCCCTTTTCGAAATCCACGTGGTGCGGAAGCCGGCCGAGCATCAAATGTTGGTAATGAATCCACGGAAAGTTGATCCCGCAGCGAAGAGCAAGCATGCCCGAAAGATTGTGCCGCCCGTTTACCTCAATGAGTTTGTATACGCCATCGCGGGAGTCGCGTTTGAATTCAATGCAGGAGAACCCTCGGAAGTCGGCTGCCGCGAGCAACCGCCGCCCGGGTTCTATCACCTCGGGGATGTGCTGGCTGACCGCTGCGCAGGGCGAGCCCGTCTCCGGGGGGGAGTTGCGAATCTTTCGAGCGGTGAACTCGACCTGCGCATCGCCTAAGCAGAAATAAGAATTGTAATTCGCTCCGCAGAGCTCGTCGCCGGGAATGAACTCCTGCAGGTTGACCGTTATCCCCGCCGCGCGGGCCAGCGCGAACTCACGGACCGCGGCGTCGAGGTTGTCGACTCTGGTCCATTTCCGGCCGAAGGCAAGCTGATACCGATGGCTCAAGGCGGGCTTGAGCACGGCGGGAAACGCGGCGACTTCGGCATATCGGGCGATATCGTCCTCAGTGTCCAAAGTCACCGTGATCGGGATATCCACACCGACCGCTCTGGCCAGTGCATAGGTCGCGGTCTTGTCCAGGAACGTCATCGCGGCCTTCTCCGAGCTGGTGGCCACCGTGAACCCCAGCTCGGCGAGCTTGTACTGGTGCTGGGCGAGCAGCGCAATCGCGGGATCGCTGGCTGACATGAGCAGCGCGCCGGGGTGTCGAGCCGACATCCACCGCAACGTCTGGAGCACCTGCTGCGGATCGTTGTCCGGGAACGGGATCCGGTGCACTTCGGTGACGTACTTGGAGACATGGCCCATGTCGCGCTTGTCGTAGCGCAGCACCACGACTGGCACGCCCATTTGGCCCAGGCCTCGGATGACGGCTAGCCCGGCCGGTGAGCCCGAGATGAGGATCGCCGGCCGTAGGGTGGACCGGCCCGGTTTGCCCGCCCGCGCACTGTGCTTGCGTGGGCCACCCCGGTCGCCCGCTGATCCCATCGTCTCACCCGTTCCGATCATCGCCCCGCCGAATTCCGAGGAATAGTCCCACCCTCTCTGAGACGGGCTCGCACACCCTACGCTCGGGCCATGCAGGGCCGAGGGGCGGTACTTCGTTGGGGTACGGTCACCGGCAACGCGACGGGGAGCGGCCCCGCCTCGGATGTAGGTCGGATGTCGGGAGGTTTCCGTGCAGCAGGTTAACGGCCGCAACGATGGCCGCCGCGCGGATCGGCCCGGATATGTGGATCGCTCCGGATATGTCGCGGCGCGGTCGCCGGGCGGTCGACGGCACGTTCAGCGCCCTGATGACCTGGATGCCACTCAGATCATCGCCCCCATTGTCGGGCATCCTGCCGATATGCGTGCCGCTGTCACACCAGGCGATTTGGTGACCGGTCGGGTGCTCGATGGGCGATATCGGCTGGAGGGGCTGCTCGGCACCGGGGCAATGTCGGAGGTGCACCGAGCCACCGACCTCCAGCTCAACCGGCCGGCGACGGTCAAGCTGTTCGGTCCCGGCGCTGATCGGCAGGGATTGCGCCAATTTCAAGAAGAAGCGCGCATGCTGGCTAAGCTGAGCCAGCCGGGCGTGGTGGCGGTCTACGACTGTGGGGTAGAGGCTGATCAGCCTTACCTGGTCACGGAGTCGGTGAATGGTTGGACGTTGGCTGAGTTCACCCGCCAAGAACAACTACCGCTGGACGAGGTGGTTCGCATCGGCGCCGCGCTCTGCGACATACTCGGCCAACTGCATCAGCAACACGTGGTGCACCGCAACCTCAAGCCGTCGAATGTGCTAGTCGGTAGCGATGGCCGAGTGCGGTTGACTGACTTCGGCAACGTTCGTCCCCACAGTCCTGACCATGATCTAGGCTCCCTCGCGCACCTGTCCCCGGAGCAGGTACGCGGTGACTGGGTAGGCCCACCGGCTGATGTGTATGCGCTGGGCCTGGTGCTGCTGGAAGCGGTGACCGGTCCGGTGGAGTATCCGGGCGGCGGGCCGGATGTCGCCGCCGAGCGGCTGACTCGCCGTCCCGCTGTGCCCGCTGACCTACCTGAGGGTCTCCGACAGGCGTTGCTGGCGATGACCGACCCAGACCCGAGGTCGAGGCCGACGGCGGCGCACTCAGCATCGCTGTTGCGGCAAGCTGACCTGCCTAGGCACGACTTGCCGCCGAGAGTCGACCCGATCCCGTTGGCCATCCCCGATCCTGAGCCGGCGTCCCGCACGACGATGAGTCACATTCTGGTGATCGCCCTCGGCATGCTAGCTCTGGCCGCACTCATCGGCTTTACCGCTTTCGTCAGCAGCGACGACTCGTCGAGCTCGACCAAGCCGACAGTCTCGGCCCCTTCGGGTGCATCTAGCGTCGGAACATCCAGCACCGCTACCTCGGACAGCGGGACACTGAACACCGGATCCAGCGATACCGGTAGTCCGTCCAGTACACGCCGGACGACGCCAACTGCCCGCGCCACGGCACCTTCCGGTGGAAGGACCACCACCCCGAGTGTCAGCCCTTCTGGCGGCCTGCCTGATCTTCCGGATTCGTCCGAGATCTCCACGGCCGTGCTGGACGACGTCGCGAAAGCCTGGAATCGGTTTACCAAGTGGTTAGCCGGATTGTTTTAAGCGGCGCTAAACACAACGGCGGCGGATCTTCAGACCCTAGATGGCGGTGTATGACGAGCTCGGCTCTGGTGGATGTGGCGAGGCTGCCGTGGGGCAAACGCCATTATGACCGGATTGCGTGAGGCACTGCGAGCGGGTCGGTTTGTGGTCACCGCGGAGATCGAGCCGCCTCGGGGCGCTGACCGTGACGCCATCGGACGCAGCGCGCGGCTGCTGCGCGGGTGGGTCGACGCGGCGAACATCACCGACAACCCGAGCGCGCACGTCCGGATCAGCAGCATGGCCGGCAGCGTGCTCGCCATGAATGCCGGGATCGAACCTGTGATGCAGCTGACCTGCCGAGACCGCAACCGAATCGGGCTGCAGTCGGATCTGCTCGGAGCGGCCGCGCTGGGTATTCCGAACGTATTGTTGCTGACCGGTGACCATCCCTGCTTTGGTGACCAGCCAGACGCCAAGGCCGTGTTCGACCTGGATGGTGTGCAGCTGGTCTGGGCCGCCCGGACGCTGCGAGAGCACGGCCGGCTGCTGTCCGGCCGAGTGGTGAAACCCCGCCCGGACTGGCTCATTGGGGCGGTGGAAAACCCGTTCGCTCCTCCCACGGCGTTTCGCGCCGCCCGGCTGGGTAAGAAGGTCGCCGCCGGCGCGGAGTTCGTGCAGACCCAGTTCGTGTTCGATCTGCCGATGTTCGAGCGCTGGATGGCCCGGGTGCGCGACCTCGGGCTAGACACCCGCTGCGCGGTGCTGGCCGGGGTGGGTCCGATCCGCTCGCTACGCGCGCTTGAGCATCTGCGGCATCGGATACCCGGGGTCCACGTGCCCGAGGAGGTGGACCGGCGGCTGCGTGGCGTCCCGGCGGAACGGGTCGCGAGCGAGGGCATGGATATCTGTGTGGAGACCGTGCGGCGGCTCCGAGAAATCCCCGGGGTGGCCGGCGTGCATGTGATGGCGTTCGGCTACGAGCGCGGAGTGCCCGAGATCCTGCGCCGTGCGGGGCTCGGGCCGAGGCTGATCGGTGCGACCACCACCGACGGGGCGCGAAGCGCGGGGAGGCGATGAGCCGTGCTGGTTGAGGTGCGTCGGCCGATCGCCAAGCTGCGCGGCAAGAACTGGGGGTTCTCGACTACCTCAACATCGTGGTTACCCACCCACTGCCCGCCTGTGGGCCAGGGCCGCCGGCTACCCCGAGGCCGTCGAGTTGGCGATTGCGGCGATCAACATCGTCACCAAGGACGTGCCGGCTAGTTGGGAACCGCGGGCGTTGGGCATGCTGCCGGCCGAACGACTGGTGATCGATCCAGACTGCGGCCTTCGTCACCTGCCGGCGGCGGTCGCTCGTGCCAAGCTGCATGCGATGGCAACCGCTACCAAGGAAGTCCGCGCCGAGTTGAGCGACTTGCCTGCTTCCAAGCCTGTTCCCGACGACCCGAACACCGAGGAGCCTCATGATCCCGCTGGCTGAGAACGAGTACCTGTTCACCTCGGAGTCGGTGACCGAGGGACATCCGGACAAGATCGCTGACCAGATCTCGGACGCCATCCTGGACGCCGCGCTGGCCGGCGACCCGAACTCCCGGGTGGCCTGCGAGACCCTGATCACCACCGGGCTTGTTGTGGTTGCGGGCGAGATTACCACGACGGCCACCATCGAGTTCGCCGATGTCGTGCGACGCACCATCTGTGAGATTGGCTACGACCGGGGCGAGTTCGGGTTCGACGGCAACCACTGCGCGGTGATGATCGCGCTGGACAAGCAGTCCCCTGATATCGCTCAGGGGGTGGACATATCCCAGGAACGGCGGGGTCAGCTGTCGGATGACGAGTTGGATAGCGTTGGGGCAGGTGACCAGGGCATGATGTTCGGCTTTGCCACCAACGAAACACCCGAGCTGATGCCATTGCCGATCGCGCTGGCCCACCGGCTATCACGACGGCTGTCTGAGGTGCGTAAGGACGGCACACTGGAATATCTGCGCCCTGATGGCAAGACCCAGGTCACCGTGCTTTATCGGGACAATCGGCCAGTGTCGGTGGGGAAGGTGCTGATCTCCGCCCAACACGCCGAGCACGCCACCAACGAGCAGATCCGCGAGGATCTGTGGCGACATGTAGTGGTGCCGATGTTGCCCGCTGACCTCTATTCCGCCGACGAGCTGCGGGAGAGTTTCTACGTTAACCCGACCGGCCGTTTTGTTATCGGCGGACCGGTGGGTGATACCGGCCTGACCGGCCGCAAGATTATCGTGGACACCTATGGCGGGTTCGCCCGGCACGGCGGCGGTGCGTTCTCCGGCAAGGATCCGTCCAAGGTGGACCGCTCCGCCGCCTACGCTGCCCGGTACCTAGCCAAGAACATCGTGGCAGCCGGCCTGGCGGATAAGGTCGAGGTACAGGTGGCCTACGCGATCGGGGTGGCTCGACCGCTGTCGTTGCTGATCGAGACGTACCACACTGAACACGTTCCGCTGACTATGATCCGCAAGCTGGTCGACGAGTACTTCGATATGCGGCCAGCCGCGTTCCGTCGCCGCCTTCGGTTGCATCGGCCGATCTACCGCCAGACCGCCGCGTACGGCCACTTCGGTCGCAACGACTCCGACTTCCCCTGGGAAAGCACGGACCTGGCCCCGTCCCTGCGCGCCGCGGCGGGATTGGGCCCCCGACTGCAACCGGATGATCGTGCGGAGCGATCAGCTAGACGTCCTGCGGTGCCGTCCGCCTAGGCCGCGTCGGCCGGCTAGCACGTCGATGTTGTCCTGTGGCTCGTACGCACATGCGGGGAGACGGATGGTCGCTTGAGTTGCCGAAGACACGTCCGTCTTGTGCTCGGTGAGCCGGCGCTCGCGAAGCTCGTCGTAGATCGGCGTGTGATTCACAAGGTCGACTGTATCGAGCCACACCGGCATGACTTCATCCACAACTGTGGATAACGTCGCGCGGACTTGCGACACGTCAGACTAAGGAAGGTACGGTCATCCATCCCCGGCGCCAGTGCGGCGAATGGGTGACCGCCGAGACGGATGCTTCATCGAGTGAATCCTCCCGGGAGACGAACCACTCGGCATCAGCAACACCACGTTCCGTATGAACGATAAGCAGAGGGCGAAATAGGCCCCGGTACATGTACGGAATGAGGACGGAGATTGGTGGCCACTGGCATCGATCTTAGCCGCGACCAGGCAGGTGCGCTGGTGGTCATGGGCTGTGTTCGACCCCTTCCGACTATCTGGCTTTCTAGCGGGCGGTGCTCGGCGGCGGCTCGCTCGATTACGTTATGATCCTGAAGCCGGCCACAGTGGCGGTCATGTTCACCAATAAGATCGGGGAGCTGGACTTTCCAGCGCGCATTCCGACTCTCGACCCGAACTTCAGCTACGACATGACCTATGGTGCTGGAATGAAATTCGGGCTCGGCCTCGCGTAGCAGTATACTCCTCGCTATAGTCGGCTGGCTCGCTATCGACGTCAACATCGCCGGGCGTCGATGGAACCGCTGCTTACTTAGCGGATCGAGGTTAGACTCGGCTGGCGACCCAGAAACTCACAAAGGCCGGCGATCGAGCCTTCGATCGAGGTGATAACGACCAGGAGACGGAGCAGGCGTGTCGGGTTGGCTGTTGACGACCAGGGCATGGCGTGCTGGGCTGGGCGCGCGCCGACAACGTGCGGCCGAGCCGAGCCTGACAGATAACTCCAGACTGCTCGACGTGCTGTTCGATCGCTCCCCGATGGCCGTTGCGGTATTCGGCCGGGACCTGGTTCTGTGGCGCTGGAACCTGGCGTGGGCGGACTTCGTCGGTATGCATGGCGCGGTATCCGCTGACCAGGTGGTGGTGGGGCGCACTATCTTCGACTACTTCCCTGGAACTGAACAAGTAATCTTGCCGGCTGTTGCCCCGGTGCTCGCCGGTGCCACCCGCCGTTACTGCGCGGTTCCGTTCAATCGTCCCAACGGAACTACGTCCTACTGGGACTTGGTCTTCATTCCGCTGTGCGAGGACGGTGAGGTAGCCGGCCTGGTCGGTCTCGTCACTGAGGCTACTGAACGACGGCGGGCGGAGGATGAGCTGCTGCGCGCCGCGCGACGCTTTCAGTCTATCATGCGCAACTCGTCGGACCTGGTGATGGTTGTTGATGCTGAAGGCATTGTGAGCTACGCCGCACCGTCGATCGAGCGGGTTGTGGGAATCAATCCAGCATTCGCGATCGGGCGCAACCTGGTCGACCCGGTGCATCCTAATGATGTCGCCACGGTCCGCCAGCTGCTGTCGGATAGTTTGGCTCGCCCTGGTGAAAGCCAGGCCAGACGGTTTCGGCTCAAGCGGGTCGACGGTTCGTGGCGCACGGTTGACGGAGTGATGATCAACCTGCTCGGTGATCCCGACGTGCAGGGAGTAGTGCTGAATCTCCGTGACGTAACCGAACGCGCGCACACCGAGGCCGAGCTGCACCGCCGAGACGCGATCCTGGAGGCGGTTCGGTTTGCTGCGCATCGTTTTTTGGATTCGCCTGGGTCCTGGCGGACCAACATCGATGAGGTGATGAAGAGTCTGGGCACAGCGGCCGGGGCCAGCCGAGCGTATCTATTCGAAAATTATGAAGGGTCGGACGGTTCGCTATGGAGCAGCCAGCGTCATGAGTGGGTGGCGGAGGGCATATCCAGCGAACTCGACAACGCGGACCTCATCGCTTTGTCGTATCGAGGTCTAGGTCTTGATCATTTTGCGGAGTTGATGGCGCGCGGTGAGGCCATGGCGAGTCATGTGGCGGACATGACTTCAGCCGAGCGGGCGATTCTGGAGCCACAGGGCGTGCTGGCCATCGCGGTGGTTCCGATTTTTGTGGACGACCAGTGGTGGGGCTTCCTCGGCCTTGATGATTGTGAGTGTGAAAGACATTGGTCTACCGCCGAGATCGATGCGCTGAAGGCGGCCGCCAGCACCTTGGGCGCCGCCATCCAGCTGCAGCGAGCTTTAAGTCAACTGCGTGAACAGCAGGAGCAGTACCAGCAGGTATTTGAAGCTACCGGCGATGGCTTAGTGATCAGCGATATCAAGGGCGGCTACGTCCAGGCTAACCCAGCTTTCCACCGGATGCACGGATACCAACCGGGTGAGCTCGCCGCCGTTTGGGCAAGCAAAGGGCTGCCGCATTGTGACGCGACCCAGCCCGGTGCGCGGTCGACTCGCGATCGGATCGGTGTCCGCAAAGACGGCAGCACGTTTCCGGTGCAGATCACCACCTCGTCGTTCACCTTCGGCGGCCAGCCTCACGTACTCAGTGTTGTGCACGACGACACCGAACGTGCGCAAGCGTTCGAACTGCTGGAGACCCGAATCAACGCCCTGTCTGCTATTGCCGCCAGCACGAGGGTCAACCAGGCGTTGTCGGAGACCCTGGACACAATTACGGAATCTGTGGTCGCCGCAACGCCGGCGGTGGCTTGTTCGGCATACGTACTCGACGACGAGACCGGTGGGCGGCGGGTCTTCGCGAGTGTCGGGCTTCCGGACGGCTACCCGGAAGGAATTGAGCAGCACTGGTGCGGCGTCGAGGCCTCCCCAAACACCCACGAGATCGGTGAGCATGGGCTGCTGGTTGTCCGTGACGCCGTGCGCCGGGCCCTGCGAAGCCCCGGTCGGTCGCTGTTGTACAGCGTCTTGGGCGGTGTGGAATGGGATACCGTGGTGATGGTTTCACTGGAGTCACACCGCAAGTTCGGCTCAGTAAACGCTTACTATCCCCATGGTGTTGAGCCTTCGCCTGATGAGATCGCCTTCTTGCGTGCGGTCGCTGACCAAGGCGCGGTGGCGGTGGAGAACGCCGAGCTGCTCGCTGAGGCACGAAGCCGGGCGGGCGCGGAAGAACGTCAGCGGTTAGCTAGGGAGCTGCATGACTCGGTATCGCAGGCGCTGTATGGCATCGCGCTCGGTGCCCGCACGGCACGCAGCCTGGCCGAGAAACATCCAGATGAGCTGTCCGAGCCGCTGGACTACGTGCTCTCGCTGGCTGATGCCGCTATGACCGAGATGCGTTCGCTGATTTTCGAGCTGCGTCCGAACTCGTTGGAAATGGAAGGCCTAGTGGCGGCATTGGAGAAGAGGGTCGCGGTGCTGCGTTCACGGCACGGATTGGCCGTGCGGGCTCAGTTCTGTGCGGAACCGAAGCTGCCGCCCCCGCTCAAAGAAACCGTATACCGAATCGCCCAGGAAGCGTTGCACAACGCGGTGAAGCATGCCCACGCGGGACAGGTGGCCATCCGGCTGAGCGTGGATCAAGAGGCGGTCGAGCTTGAGATCGTTGACGATGGTGTCGGATTTGAACCCACTGAGCCCAAACCAGGCCACCTGGGGCTGCACTCAATGCGGGAAAGGGCCGTCGCGCAAGGCGGGGAGATTGTGATCGATAGCCGCAGGGGCGTCGGCACCACGATCCACGCGAGGCTCCCGGTTCCGCCTTCCCCAGGTGAGTCCGCGGGAACTGGTGGCTGACAGGCCTAGCCTGGGCGTCGCGGCCGGCGCTCACGGCTCTTGGCCGAGTTCCCACTCCAAGACGAGCCCGATGCGAACCGCGTACAGCGCGGCCTGCGTGCGGCTCTGCAGGCCGAGCTTGGCGAGTAGATGGCTCACATGCGTTTTGACTGTACGTTCGCCGATGTGCAAGCTGCGCCCGATCTGGCGGTTTGTCAGGCCCTTCGCCAGGGCCCGCAGCACCTCGGTCTCTCTGGCGGTCAGCGCTTCCGGGCTTTCTGGTGAACGTAGCTCTCGGACCAGCCGAGCGGCCGCCCGAGGAGTCAGCTGCACCTGGCCTCGGGCCGCCGCTTTGATCGCCGAACAGAGCTGCTCGGCCTGGGTGTCCTTGAGCAGGTAACCGACCGCGCCGGCCTGTATAGCACCAACAACCGCGCTGTCTTCCAGGACGCTAGTCAAGGCGAGTACCTCGGTGTCGGGTACCTCGGTGCGAATGATTTCGGTCGCGGTGATGCCGTCGGTGCCGGGCATGATCAGATCCATCAGGACAACATCGGGGGTCAATGCCTTGGTCATCCGGATCGCCTCGGCACCGTCAACTGCCTCGCCGACTATCTCCAGCTCGGGATCGAGGGCGAGGAACATTCGCAAGCCTTGGCGCACGACGCTATGGTCATCGGCAATCAGCACCCGGACCGGCATCGTCACCTCCGTCTCTTGGCCGATGCCAACTCGGTCGAAACGCTTGTGGTCGGTCGGCCGCACGTCCGGTGCCTGGGTGCCACCACGCTGTTTGAGTTTATTCCTATGGATGACCGACGGAGGATTCGGCTTCTGCTGGTCGATGACCGGCCGTCGGCCCGTCGAGGTCTTCGGATGTGGTTGGCTTTGGAACCCGACCTGGAGGTGGTTGGGGAGGCCGACCATAGTGTTGACGTCTGTGGCTTGGTCGGCTCGCTGCGCCCTGACGTCGTACTCATAGGCATGGCAATGCGGTTGCGCGGCGGTTTTGAGGCTACCGCTGACGTCGGCGCGCTCGAACCGAAGGTCCCGGTGGTGGTACTCAGCTTGCACGATGATCTCGAGACCAAAGCCCAAGCCTGGGCCGTCGGGGCAGCCGCGTTTGTGAGCAAGCACGAGGTGGCGCCGCTGCTGGTCCACACGATCCGGGAGGTCGCCGGAGGGACTCGGTCCTTGCCCGGCACAGGCCGCCCGTAACTCGGTTTGCTCAGTATTTGTGGATCCTCACCGTGACGTCATCCCCGGCACCAACGCCACCCCACTGGTGCTGGTCAGGGCAATCTTGACTGGGATCACCTGGGTTACTTTCTGGAAGTTACCTGAGCTGTTCTGCTGAGGGAAAAGCGAGAACTCGTTGGCGGCGGCGTCTTGTATGTCAACCACTTGGCCAGTTATTTGAGTGCCGGAGTAGGCATCCGCGTTGATATCGACCAGCTGTCCAACGCGGACGTTGTTCATGTCGGTCTCGTCAACCCAGGCGGTCACGAAGATCTTGTGGAAATCGTACGCAGTGGCCAGCGTGGTCCCAGCCGTCACAAATAATCCTTCTATCCCGTCGTCCACCGCTATAGTGCCGTCTCCCGGAGCCTTGATGCTCATCAACGGCGCCGCGAATCCCATTTGCATCTTGATCCGACCTAAGATTTGAGCCCGATGCACCGTCGCGCCCTGGCTGCCGGCCCAATTGTGAGAAACCCGGTGGCCGGCGCATTGATGGAGATCTTGTCACCGTCCACCTGGGCGTTGTCAGTAATGACATAGTTACGTGAGTAGAGGAAGTATGTGCCGACAAAGGCCATCGTGGCTAGTAACGCCAGAGCGCCGATCACCCTCAACCCGATCCGGGTCGAGGGCTTCAGCCCTTTTCTCGGCGGCGAGCCTGGCGAGCCGCCGTTTCCCGCGAGCCGCTCGTCCGTCGTGCTCGGTGACGCCATGGAGCCTTCCATCAAGGCCTCCCCGCTCACCTTCCGATACCTGGAGGTGCGCTCGACATGGGATTTTAGTAAAGCACGTGCCGGTTTGACTCGCTGAACGCGTCGGCGCGACCGGACGGGTCCTGGCCACCGACGTGCGATTAGGTACACCGTGGCCGGCCAACAAGATATCGATTTCGACGCGTCTGGGGGACACACACAGGCGGCATGGTCCGGCCGGCGCTACCGTCAGCATATGTCACTGCCTCCGCCACCAGCTTCGGACTGGTCGAGCCAGAGCTGGCCACCCGAGCCTGGTCGAGGTTCAGATCGTGCCGGGCATTCCTCGGGCCACCCTCAGGTTCCCCTGGGTGATCCGCTGGTGCCGGCCGACCTACGGGGTTGGATTGAACGTGTGATCGGTGTTGTGCAGCGCAGCCTGGTACCGTTATTGACCCTGCAGCTCTGGGTCGCCGCCATTAGCGCGGTGCTTTCGTTCACGATGACGCGGCTGCTGTCCAACGGCCAAAGCGCTAATGATGCCGTCGGCTTGCTAGCATTTCTAGGCCTGATGGCAACCTTGGCGATCGGGATGCTAACTCAAGCCGCCGGCGTTTACGTAGCTATCCGCGATGCGGCCGGCCGGCCGACTACAGCCAAGCAGGGTCTGCGGTTCGCCATCAAACTGGCCCCCGCGCTCGTGCCCGCGGGACTGGCCGCAGGGACCCTCACCTTCGTCGGCTTCGTGCTGTTTGTGATCCCAGGTCTGTATCTGACCATCGTCTTCGCCGCGACGCTGACCGGCGTCATCACCGTTGAACGACTCGGCGTCATGCGGTGTTTCGAATTAGTTAATCGCCGATTGTGGCCGACGGCCAGACGAATAATAGTGGCGGTGCTAGCGGGTGGGACGTACTCGGTGATCACTTCGTACATGGTGAGTGTGCTGAGTACCCCCCAGTCCTTCAATGAGGCGGCATTGGAGGCGCTTTTCGCCATTCCGTTGGGTGTGGTAGCCGTTGGGATCACCACGGTCAGTTACGCGGAACTGCGCTTTCACGAGCGTTCATGCATGCTCACCGAGCAGCTGGCTGACCAGCTGGATCGCTGAACCGCCGTCCTCCTCGGCTAGCTCCGGGCACCCCGGCCGCCGCCTGGCTTTGCCCGGCCCCTAGCATTGCCGCACCGGCTCTCGATGTCAGGAACCGACGTAGTACGGCGCCTCGTGTCTTGGCGTCTCATCGGCGGCGGGCCTTGCTCCTCAACAGCTCCTCCGCCTCCTGGTCGGGATCGTCAACGTAACGACGTTGTCGTCACGTCGCGATGCGCCGGCACGGCACGGTTAACACCGCGAGTGAGGGAGACCGCCGATGGCTGATCTCGACAGCCGGCAGGACTCGACAACTGAGGCTGATCCGACCACGGTTGAACCTGCGACAACCGAGATGACCTCCGAGCTCTCCGCGAACGCTGAGCCCAAGGTGAATGTCGAGACTGCTAGGGAGCCGGAGACCGCCGTTGAGCCTGGGCCGGAAGCGGCGACGGCGGGAGAGTCTAAGCCGCAGGGCGCCGAGCCAGCCGCGGAGAGCGCAGCAGAGCCCACCGCGAATGACGCCGATGAACTAACCCCGATCAGCGCCGTGCCGAAGTGGCGGTTAGGCCGGCTCTCCCGGCGGAGCGCGCTGATCACCGCGCTCACTGGGCTGTTGGTCGCGCTTGTGGCTTCCGGAGCGCTGCTCTTCGTGCACAATCGCGGCGTCAGCGCCGCCGCTCACGATCGGGAGGTCGCGCTGCAGGCCGCTCGGTCGGCTGCGTCTGAACTGACCACGCTCACTTCGGACAACGCGGCGAAGCAGATCGAGAACCTGACCCGGGAGGCCACCGGGTCGTTCCGCGATCAGATCGCGAGCTACGCGGCGATGTTCCAAGCTGTGCTCAAATCAAACAACGTCAGCTCCATCAGCGCGATCACTGCGGCAGGAATCGAAAAATTCGACGGCAATACCGCATCTGGCCTGGTGACGGTGAAATCCAAGATCTCAAGCAACCAGGCTCCAGAAGGCCAGTTGCGTGCGTACCGGTTGGCCGTGCTGCTCCAGCGCGACGGCGAGCGATGGCTCGTCTCGAATGTTGAGTTCGTCCAGTGAATCGCACCGACCGCGACCCGGAGGAGGGCATCGTGGCAACCACCGATGACACCGCGGCAGCCACAACGGTGGAAACCGCGCTGGAAGAGGGCAACACTGAGCCCGCCGATGATCGGTCAGCTAGCGCAGCCGAGCCGGCTTCTCTTCCCGAATCCGAACCGGTGAGCGATCCAGCCGCCGACCCCGTCGCCCAAACCGAAGAAGTGACCAGCTCGCCGCCAGCAAAAGCCAGCCGTCTACCGTTGATCCTTCTCGGGGCGCTCGTGGTAGCCGCGGCGGTCGTAGTCGGGCTGCTCAGCTGGCAGGCGTTCTCCGCGAGCCAGGCGCAGCGGAACGCGGAGGCGGCCCTGGATGCTGCTCGGACCCGCACCGTCCAGGTGCTCAGCTACGACCCCAAGACCTTGGATGCCGATCTGGCTCGGGCCCGAGCTCAGCTTTCCGGCGCCTTTGCTGTTCAGTTCGACCAGCTCATTACCTCGGTGATCAAGCCGGCCAGTAAGGAACAAGGACTGGCGTCGAAGGTTGAGGTGATCCGCTCCGCGTTGATCGACTCCCAACCGGACCGTGCCGAAGCGTTGCTGTTCCTGCGCCAGTCCATCACCACCACCGCCGTACCCCAGCCGCAGCAAGAAACCATCCAGGTCAAGGCAACAATGGCTAAAACGGAAGACGGGCAATGGCTGATCTCAAACCTGGAACCTCTCTAAGCTGCCGTCAGGCCGGCTGCGGTTACTGGTATAGCTGCTCGACGGTCGTGACGTTGAGCACTGCGGTCCCGGCGCGGTGAGAGGCTTCCAGGTCGACCTCGGCGCAGATCGCCCAGTCGTGATAGCCGGCCGGGTCATCCAGGATCTGCCGTACATTCCAGCGACCAGGCCCCTCGTCGACGATAAATAACCGCGGTCCTCGGGCGTGCGCGTCGGTGCCGATCTCGTCGTGTTGCTGCCAATATGGCTCGAGCGACAGGTGCCAGCGGTCGGCGTCCCACAGCTGGGTTGGGTCTAGTGCGCCGAGCTCATCCCACCGTTTGCGCGCGGCCAGCTGCACTCGCCGGAACATCGCATTGCGCACCAATACCCGCAGGGCCCGGAGGTTGGCGGTCACCGAGCTGCCTCGGTCCTGGGTTAGTTCTTGGGTATCAGGATTGACCAGCCGTTCCCACTCGTCGAGCAGGCTGGAGTCGACCTCGCGGATTAGCTCGCCCATGAGCTCGATGAGGTCGGCTAACGATTCGGTCCGTGCTTCCTCCGGCACCGTCTGGCGCATGGCCTTGTAGGCGTCTGTCAGATAACGCAGCAGCAACCCTTCGGAACGAGCGAGCCCGTAGTGGCCAACGAACTCGACGAACGTCATCGAGCGCTCATACAGGTCGCGCGCCACCGACTTGGGGGAGAGCTCGAAGTCAGCTACCCAGGGATGTCCACGCCGGTAGGTCTCGAACGCGGTGCCGAGCAGCTCAGCCAGCGGCTTCGGATAGGTGATCTCCTCCAGCAGCGCCATCCTTTCCTCGTATTCCACCCCGTCCGCCTTCATCGCGGCCAGCGCATCCCGGCGAGCCGCGTTGCGTTGGGCGAGGAGAACCTGCCGAGGATCATCAAGGGTGGATTCGATAACCGAGAGCACGTCCAGTGCGTAGTCTTCGGACTCCCGATCCAGCAGCTCGATCGCGGCCAGCGCGAAGGGCGATAGCGGCTGGTTGAGCGCGAAGTCCCGCTGCAGATCCACGGTGGCCTTGGCGCGGCGGCCGTCGACGTCGGGTTCAGGCAGCTGCTCGACTACCCCAGCGGCCAGCAGCGCCCGGTAGATCGCGATAGCCCGCCGAATGTGCCTACGTTGGGCCGGTCGCTCCTCATGATTGTCTTCCAACAGGTGACGCATGGCCGCGAGCGTGTCCCCGGGCCGGTTGACGATGTTGAGGACCATCGCGTGCGTAACGGTGAAGCTGGAGGTGAGCGGCTCGGGCTGGGATTCCACAAGGCGGTTGAATGTCGGCTCGCCCCAAGACACGAATCCCTCAGGCGGTTGCTTACGGATTACCCTGCGGCGTTTCTTGCGGTCCTCGCCGGCCTTGGCCAGCGCCTTCTCGTTCTCGATGACATGTTCGGGGGCCTGCACGATCACCGTACCGATGGAGTCGAAGCCGGCTCGACCAGCTCGACCGGCGATCTGGTGGAACTCTCGCGCGTTGAGCAACCGGTTGCGCTGTCCGTCGTACTTCGATAGTCCGGTGAACACCACGGTGCGGATGGGTACGTTGATCCCAACCCCGAGCGTGTCGGTACCGCAAATGATCTTGAGCAGCCCGGCTTGAGTCAATCGCTCGATCAACCTGCGGTACTTTGGCAGCATCCCGGCGTGGTGCACGCCGATCCCGTGTCGGACCAGCCGCGACAGGATGCGACCGAATCCAGCGGTGAATCGGAATCCGCCGATCAACTCCGCGATTGCGTCCTTCTCCGCACGGGTACAGACGTTGATGCTGGTCAGCGATTGCGCCTGCTCGATGGCCGCGACCTGGGTGAAATGCACGATGTAGGCGGGCGCTCGTTTGGTCGCTAGCAGTTCCTCGGTCAGGGCGTGCAGCGGGGTGGTCGAGTACGAGTACAGCAGTGGAATCGGTCGTTCATTACTGGCCACCACCGCGGTGCGCTGCCCCGTGCGCCTAGTGAGGTCCTGACGGAAAAACGTGACGTCGCCGAGGGTCGCCGACATCAGGAGGAACTGAGTATGCGGCAGCTCCAACAACGGTACTTGCCAGGCCCATCCCCGCGCGGGGTCGGAGTAGAAATGGAACTCGTCCATCACGACCTGACCGGGTACGTCCTCGCCCGCGCCTGGGCCACCATTGCGCAGCGCCAGGTTCGCTAGTACCTCGGCGGTGCAGCAGATGATCGGCGCAGCCGGATTCACGCTGGAATCACCGGTCATCATGCCAACCTGTCCCGCGCCGAAGATCTCGCACAGCGCGAAGAACTTTTCTGACACCAGCGCCTTAAGCGGAGCGGTGTAAAAGCTGCGCACACCCTGGGCCAATGCGGCGAAGTGAGCGCCGGTGGCGACCAGGCTTTTGCCCGAGCCGGTGGGGGTGCTGAGGATGACATTCGCGCCCGAAACAAGCTCGATGAGCGCCTCCTCCTGCGCGGGGTAGAGCTTGAAGCCCTGCGCGGTGGCCCACAGCGTGAAGGCGTCATAGAGCGCATCGGCATCGGCGGTGCCGGGAATTTCATCAGTAAGCGTCATAGCAACCCCGATGGTGCCCGCCGGGGCACGAGCGGTCCAACTCGGGTAACTGGCTGGGCGAGAGCGACCGCCAGCACTACCCGCGAACGGCGGCGCCCGCGCCAACCTTGGCTCGACGGCCCGGAGCATCGAACCGCACCCCTCGGCCGACCGCATACCCAGGGTGAATCGGCCGTCGAACGTGCAGCACTGGCCAGGCTGGCGACGGCGGAAAGAAGCTACGTAGCTCCGCGTCCGGAGCGAAACCCAGTGCGGCGCACAACTCAACGAACGTGTCGTACTGGTGCACCGCCTCGGATACGTTTCCGGCCGCCAGATGTGCCTCGATCAATGCTCGGCGCGCGCTCTCGCGCAATGGGTCGAGGTCAACCACGAGCTGACCAGCTCGGATCGCGGACTCGGGCTGGCCGGCCTGAGTGAGTCGGCGGCACAGCGACTCCAACGCATGCACCCGGACCTGATGAAACCGCTTTCGCTCCTGCTCAACCCACGCCTCGCTCCAGCTGGGCAGCAGGTCGTCACCGAGCGTGGCGATTTCCTCGGCGGTTACCGAGAGAGCTTGCCCCGAGTCTCGCTGCCACTCCCGGAGGCGACGCAGCGCCTCGACGAGATCGACCGTCACCTCGGCCACTAACGCCAATCCTCGGCCGTTCTCGGTAACCAGGTCGGCAACTGCCGCCTTGGCGGAAGAAAGTGCCGCCAAGGCCGACACCCTGGGCAGCTCCGGCCAGAGCATGGCCGACAACTCCGTTCTGGTCTTCGGCGCGGCCCCAACCGCAAGGGCCGCAAGCAATCGCCGGCCGTCGAGGTCTATCGCTGAAATCTCAGCGCCTCCGGGAGTCCTCAGCTCGAAACCACCGAGCACCCGCAGCTGTACTCCGGGCACCGGCGCACCAGAGCGACGCTGATCTTCAAACATTCTTGTATTCCCCACGTGTGCGGTCGACGGGTCCCACCCGACGACTCAAGCCCCCGGCGACAATCATGTGAGCCGACGCCCGTGGTCGCCTTCGGGCGCAGGTCGGCATTCACAGTCTTGCCGGTCTGGAGTGCGTTGCCTAGGTCCGTTCGGGACTATCTTCGCTTACTCGTATGCCAAAACAAACCAGGGGTCCCCCATACTTCGTCGCCTGCACTCGAACAGGCTACTCAGCGCCGGGCAACCTGTACCCGAACATGAGTTCCCTGCCGGTCAGCCCACACGTGTAACAGGTCACACAGCTGGCGAGCGATCCACAACCCGCGTCCGCGCGGGTCGTTCGAGCGAGGTGGGCGCAGGCCCGGAATTGGCTGCCCCAGTGAGCCTGAGTCGTGTACTTCGCACGCGAGAAACTGGGGGCGCAACCACGTCTGCAATAGCCCGACGCTGGACCCGTGCTCGACGGCGTTGCTGGCGACCTCGTTCACCGCCGATACGAAGTCTTCAGCTCGCTCCTGGTCCAGGCCGCTTTGGGTGACGACCTCCTGAAGTAGGACTCGCAGGTCGGTGAGTTGCCAAGGGTTGAAGCGGAGCTCACTGTCTGGAGGACCAAATGCGACCGGCGCCCGAACCGGGTAGCTGGCAAGTACCTGGGCTGGAGGGCGATACGCGGGGTTCGGCCGAACCGTTCCGCCCCGCCCAAGCAGCTGTAGATGGTTCCACTGAATGGGGGCGGCTAGCTCGGCCTTCAGCTGTTTACGGTACAGGCACGCGATCGTCAACGGGAGGTCGGTCACCGCGATGTTCAACGCCGCCTCGGCTTCGGCCCACGCGGCTGGGTCAAACAGGCTCTGCTCCGGGTCATAGTGCGCGATAACGATTGCCGAGTCTGCCCGGTCAGTGAGCTCGCGGAACTCGCGGGCTCTCATCGTCGCGATGCTCTGCCCGGAACGGCGCAGCTCGGGGGCTGGAGGTGGGAGAAGGATCAGCTCTCGGTCGGAACCAGTGATCTCCCTCAGTAACCGCACAGTTGGCGCCGCCGCGATGACCGCGACTGGTGCTCCTTGTCGCCGGGCCTGTTCGATCAGCGGTAAGGTGATCGCCAAGAACTCGGCCGAAGTGTCGTACTCGGCGGCGCAGTGCACGAAGCTGGCGGACGGGCCTGACCGGGTGTTCTTGACCTTCATCAGTTCGGAGTCTCCCGGATCACCAACTGGTCGTTTGACGCCGCGCCGCAGCGGTCGAACAGTCGGCGAATTCGTGGCTGCGCGTTCTGCAACACCAGCTGTTGGCTCTTCGGGAAGTTGTCCACGGTGTGGATGAGCTGGGTCACCGAGGTCACGTCGGCGAAACGCAGCGACTGTAGGTGAATCTGGACGTCTTCCGGCTGCGGAGTTGCCCGCAGCGCTTGCTGCAGTTCCCGTTCGATCATCGTTCGAACTGGTTCGCGGTTGCTGTAATCGATCTCCCCAGCGAATCGGAGGCTGAACGGGCCGCATCGGGTGACCCGCAGCAGCTCGTCGTCGTAGAGGGAAGGCGCAACCACCTTGACGGAGTGCGAACGGCCGAGCTCCTCGAGCTCGCTTGGCGACCAGTGACGACGTTCGTATTGGCAGAGCCAAGTGGCCGGGTGAGTCAGGAGCAACTCATGCGCCAGCTGGTCGCCGTGGCAGAGTAGTTTGACCGGGCGATGTAAGCCTGCGGCCGGCTCGTTGGTCAGCCGCACATGGTCGTATCCTTCAGCGCACGCGTCCGTGATGGCATCGGCTATCCCGGCAAGCCTCTGGGTAATGGTGCGTTCCCAATCCACCGAAGCGGCTTCCCAGAAACTGACCATCGCTTCGGTCGGCCACACCACCAGCTGACCGGTTTCGAGAACACGGTCGACATCAAGTTTGTCCTCGCGCAACCGCCGCAACAGCGGCTCCTTGGTGTGCTCCCCGTCGAGGTACATCACCTTCTCATGGCGAGTCAGCCCGGCGGCAACGTAGTTGGCGGCCACCTCCCAGTGCTGCTCATCGCCGTCCAAGACGACAAGCGCGTGATCGCCAGGAGCGACCTCCGCAACGGTCTTGGTCATGGACAAACGGCTCCCCACCCTGGTAGCTGACGTCGAGGGTCCCGTCCACCCCCTGGGCCCTAGGTTCCCTTCACCATAGAGGACCATAGAAGATCGAGTATCGAACGGCGGCGGGATAAGGTCAGATGGCCGGCCGGTGCGGTGAACGGAGGTGAATGACCGCTAATCGTCGTCAAATCATGAGGTATATGAACATCTGGCATCGTCTCATAGGTATGGCGTGCCTGTGCAACCGTTGTCATGTCATTGTGCTGCGATGGATCACACATGGCGGCTTGTCGAGCCTGAGCTCGACTTGGACCGGCTAGGCCAGGCTGAGTCGTTGTTCGCGCTTTCCAACGGACATATTGGGGTGCGTGGTAACCTCGACGAGGGTGACCCGCATTCCACGCCGGGCACCTACCTCAACTCACTGTATGAGTTGCGTCCCCTGCCGTACGCCGAGGCGGGCTACGGCTACCCCGAATCCGGCCAGAGTGTCATCAACGTGACCAATGGCAAGCTGATCCGGCTGCTGGTCGATGACGAGCCGTTCGATGTGCGATACGGCGAGCTGCGCGGGCACCGCCGTGAGCTGGATTTTCGCGATGGGGTATTGCGCCGTGAAGTGAAGTGGCGCAGCCCGGCGGGGCAAGCCGTCATCGTGCGCTCCACTCGGCTGGTCTCCTTCGTGCAACGGTCGATCGCCGCGATCGAGTACGAGGTCACTCCGGTCGAACAGTCCGCGCGCATAGTTCTGCAGTCCGAGCTGATTGCCAACGAGCAACTTCCGGCCCCGATCAACGACCCTCGGGTGGCCACAGCGCTGGAAGCTCCGCTGGAGGCCGAGGAGGTCGAGGTCAACTACTCCAGCGTGGTCATGGTCCACCGCACCCGGCGCAGCGGGTTGCGGATGGCGGCGATGATGGACCATATCTGGGAGGGTTCGGACGATGTGCTGGTCACCAACGATGGCCATCCGGACACCGCTCGGGTGACCCTCAGCACGACCCTGCAGCCAGGGCAGGTGCTGCGGCTGGTCAAGCTCATTGGCTACGGGTGGTCCAGCCAACGGTCTCGACCGGCGGTATGCAGTCAGGTGGAGGCCGCGGTGACCGCCGCGAGGCACACCGGCTTCGCCCGACTGGCCGCCGAGCAGCGCCAGTACCTGGACGATTTCTGGGAACGCGCCGACGTCCGACTCGACGGGGACGACCGGCTGCAGCAAGCCACCCGATTCGCCTTATTTCACGTGCTGCAGGCGGGCGCGCGAGCCGAGCGGCGGGCCATTCCGGCCAAGGGATTGACCGGCTCGGGCTACGACGGCCACACGTTCTGGGACACCGAGACGTTCCTGCTGCCGGTGCTCATCTACAACGCGCCCAAAGCCGCCGCTGACGCGCTCCGCTGGCGACACAGCACCCTGGACCTGGCCAGAGAGCGAGCTCGCCAACTTGGCCACGTCGGCGCGACCTTTCCCTGGCGGACCATCCGGGGCCAGGAATGTTCGGCCTACTGGCCGGCTGGCACGGCGGCTTACCATATTAACGCCGACGTCGCGGATGCCGTGCTGCGGTACGTGAACGCGACCGAAGACGTCGGGTTCATGCGTGATATCGGATGCGACATCCTGGTGGAAACCGCGCGACTGTGGCTC
Source organism: Pseudonocardia sp. (assembly GCA_019244295.1). Taxonomy (GTDB): domain Bacteria; phylum Actinomycetota; class Actinomycetes; order Mycobacteriales; family Pseudonocardiaceae; genus Pseudonocardia. Next base: position 19,559 of record JAFASX010000144.1, on the reverse strand, counting down.
TCTCTCGGGCACTACGATGCGGCGGGCAGGTTCCGCATCGATGGCGTCACCGGCCCCGACGAGTACAGCGCACTCGTGGACAACAATGTTTACACCAACCTCATGGCCCAGCGAAATCTGCGCGGCGCCTCGGCGGCAGCGGCGACTCACCAGGAGAGTGCCTCGAAGCTGGGGGTCACCGACGCCGAGATCGAGGACTGGCGGCGGGCGGCTGAAGCGATGTACGTGCCCTACGACGATCGCCTCGGCGTACATCCCCAGGCCACCGGTTTCACTGACCATGAACGCTGGGACTTCGCGAACACCCCGTCGCAGAAGTACCCACTGCTGCTGCACTACCCGTACGGCGATATCTACCGCCGGCAGGTGATCAAGCAGGCCGACTTGGTACTGGCCATGCATTTACGCGGGGACGCATTCACCCGTGAGGAGAAGATCCGCAACTTCGCCTATTACGAAGCACTCACGGTACGTGACTCTTCCCTGTCGGCGTGCACCCAGGCCATCATTGCGGCCGAGCTCGGCCACCTGCGGCTGGCCCAGGATTATCTGCGGGAGGTTGCCTTCACCGACCTGGACGACCTGCACCACAACGCCGACAGCGGGCTGCACTTGGCTAATTTGGCTGGGGTTTGGCTAGTTCTGGTCGCTGGATTCGGTGGAATGCGGGATCACGACGGTAGGTTGACCTTCGCCCCCCGGCTACCGCCCGGCTGGACCAGGCTGCGGTTCGGTATGGGCTATCAAGGCCGTCAGCTGCGGGTGGAGGTCGGCGCGCGAGTGGCCGAGTACTCCTTGGTCACCGGTGAGCCTATGACGCTGAGCCACTACGGAAGCGAGCTCACTATCAAGGTCGATCATCCAGCCAGCGAGCCGATACCTGAGCTGATCACGCCAGCACCGGTGAGCCAGCCGCCAGGTCGGCCGCCGTCGCGCGCGTTAAGCTCCGCGCGCCGGTGGGTGGAGTAGCCACTTGACCACTCTTACACCACCGGCGGCACGATCGCGTCGATCAGGTGCGGACCGGGCTCAGCCAGCGCGGTGCGCAACGCCTCGGCGAGCTGCTCGGCTGTCGTGGCCCGGGCCGCTGGCACCCCCATGCCAGTGGCCAACGCGACGAAGTCGATCGTGGGCTCCGACAGATCGAGCAGCGCTTTGGCCTTCGGGCCCATCGCGCCGTCGACGCCGACCTTGCGCAGCTCCAAACGCAGGATGGCGTAGGCGCGGTTGTTGAAGATCACGGTTGTGATGTTCAGGTTCTCCCTGGCATGCGTCCACAGCGCCGAGATCGTGTACATTGCCGACCCGTCCGCTTGCAGACACAGCACCGGACGCTCCGGCGCGGCGATCGCCGCGCCGGTAGCGGCTGGCAGCCCGTAGCCGATCGCGCCACCGGTCAGGGCAAGCCAGTCGTGCCGGGGCGCGCCCTCAGTGGCGGGGTTGAGGAACACGCCTGAGGTGTTCGATTCGTCCACCACGATGGCCGCCTCGGGCAGTAGCGCGCCGATGACCTCGGCGGCGGACTGCGCGGTCAGCTCACCGGTGGGCAGCCTCGGCCGGCAAAGCTCGGCCAGCGGGGCCTTGATATCCATGGCCAACAGCTCGGCCAGCCGTTCCAGCGCGGCGCTCGCTCCGGCCGGCCCCATCAGCTCGTGTACTCGGCAGGTCGCGGGAACCAGGTCGCCGGGTTGGCCGGGGTAGGCGAAGAACGTGACGGGGGAGCGGGCACCGGCGAGCACAAGGTGCTTCGCGCCGCCGAGCTGGTAGGTCGCCATCTCGGGGAGGTAGCCCAGCCGGCCCACCATCGGCAGCCCGGCTCCACGCTCCAAACGGGTCGGGAACGTCTCGCAAAGCAGTTTCGCGCCGGTGGCCGCCGAGATCCGAGCCGCCGCACACAGCCCGCGCTCACGCGTCGCGTCGCCGCCGATGAGCAGCACCGCCGGCTCCCCGGAGCCCAGTGCCGCGGCGGCCGCCGAAAGTGCCTCATCACGGACCAGTGGCGGGCCTGGTGTGGGCGGGGTCGGTGCCGGCGCTACGGACGCTCCGAGCTGCCAGGACACATCAGCGGGCAGAATCAGCGTCACTACCTCAGCCGGTGGACCGATGGCGGCGGCGACTGCGGCGGCCGCGTCCCGCGCCACGTCCTGGATGCGCTCCGTCCGTTGGACCCAACCAGACACGGCGCCGGCCAGCGCGTCGATATCCGATTCCAGCGGAGCGTCGAACCGCTTGTGGTATGTCGCGTGGTCACCCACGACGGTGAGCACGGCGGTGCCGGCTCGCCGGGCGTTGTGCAGGTTGGCCAGCCCGTTCCCCAAGCCAGGACCAAGGTGTAAAAGCACGGCCGCCGGGCGTTCGGCGATCCGGGAGAACCCGTCGGCGGCGCCAGTGGCCACACCTTCGAACAAGGTGAGCACGCCACGCATCTCGGGCACGGCGTCCAAAGCGGCCACGAAGTGCATCTCCGAAGTGCCCGGGTTGGCGAAGCACACATTCACCCCAGCGTTTACCAGGGTGCGGATCAGCGCCTGCGCGCCGTTCATGTGGCTTCCTCCCTTCCCACCCGCTGATCACAGCATCCACGAGAAGATTGCGCTTCAAGCCGTTAAGGGGTCCAGTAAGACACCGGGGTTGAGAATCCCCGCTGGGTCGAACGCGAACTTGATCCGACGCATCAGCTCGATGGTGACCGGATCGGTGAGCTCAAGGAAGTATCGTTTCTTGCATCGCCCGACACCGTGCTCCCCGGAGATCAGCCCACCCAGTTTCATCCCGGCTTCGAACAGCTCGCGCAGCAGCGCGGAGCGCACCTCGTCGTCAGCCTGGAACACCGCTAGATGCACGTTTCCGTCGCCGGCATGTCCGCAGCCCAGCACATAAGAGGAGTGCCGATGCGCGATTTCCTTGACGACCCGGAGGAACTCCGCGATCTCCGCCCGGGGTATCACCACATCCACGATGTCGTTCGCCCCGGCCGCTTTCGACGTCCAGAACGTTTTCTCACGGGCCTCGATCAGCCGGCGGGCCGAAGGGCCGGGCAATACGTACACCTCAATTGCGCCCAACTCGGTGAGCAGCTCACCGAGCCGCTCGATGTCGGCCTCCAGCCGGTCGGCGTGAGTACTCTCCAACATCACCAACAGGTAGGCTTGCGCGCTGTCCCGGATCTCGGCGGCCACCCCGAGCTCCAGCTGGTTGGCGTGGGTGATCGCCGCCAGGGTGAGCGCGTCGAGGTACTCCAGGATCGACGGCCCGACCCCGCTGGCCACTACCTTCGGCACGGCCCTCGCCACCTCGTCCACGGTGCGATACGGCGCGAGCACGCAGGCCTGGTGCGGCGGACGGGGGTAGAGCCGCAGGGTCACTTCGGTGATGAGGGCGAGCGTTCCCTCCGAGCCCACGATCAGTTGGGTGAGATCGTAGCCGGTGCTGGCCTTGGCCAGCTTGCCGCCGGTGCGGATCACTTCGCCGGTGGGCAGCGCGACCTGCAGACCCAGCACCTGGCTTCGGGTCACCCCGTAGCGCACCGCGCGCATTCCGCCGGCGTTGGTGGCCACGTTCCCGCCCAGGCTGCCGCTGAGCTCTCCGGGGTAAACCGGGTATGTCAACCCGTACGCCGTCGCCGCTTCGTCGAGCTGAGCCAGCGTCACCCCCGCCTGTACCACGGCGACGTGATTCGCCGTGTCGATCTCAAGGATGGCGTTCATTCGCTCGAAGGAAATCACCACGCCCCCTGGTTGCGGCACGGCCGCGCCGGACAGCCCGGTACCGCTGCCTCGGGCGGTCACCGGGATGCCGTGTGCCGAGGCCAGCCGCAGCACCGCCGAGACCTCGGCGGTGCTCGCTGGGCGCACCACCGCGGCGGGCCGCGCCGGGGTGACCGACAACGCCTCATCGTGGCCGTAGTCATCGCTGATCCGGTCGCCAGTCAGCACGTGATCGATGCCTACCAGGTCGGCCAGTGCCGCTTCGATCTCGACCACGGTGCGCTCCCTGTCTCCGCTGTCTTGAGCTCCACTGTGGTAGATGGATGACTGGATGGTCTGGAGCCCGGTTGCGGGATGCAAGTCAGCCTCGGCCGGTCTTAACGATAGTCGAGCTGGATACGGTCGTGGGGCGACCATAGCTCGACGAAGCCAGATGCCGGACAGGCGGTGGTATGGGACCCTGCCGACGTGGCCGTGCCCGCCAGGGAGCCTGCCGACGTGGCCCCCACTCGCCATCGGTGGTCCGAGATGGCCTCGGACCGTGTCCTTACCCTGCCCAACCTGCTCAGTCTCGCGCGACTGGCAGGGGCGCCGCTGCTCCTGTGGCTGCTGCTTGGCCCGCATGCCGACCGTGCCGGCGTACTCGTGCTGATTGCCAGCGGGCTCACCGACTGGCTCGACGGCAAAACGGCGCGCTTGCTCAACCAGCACAGCCACCTCGGTGAGTTGCTGGACCCAGCCGTGGATCGACTGTACATCCTGGCCACCCTCGCGGCGTTCTTGATCCGAGGCATCGTGCCGTGGTGGGCCGTCGCCGCGCTGGTCGGCCGGGATCTGGTCTTGGCGGTGTGTATCGGCGTGCTGCGTCGGCGCGGGTATCGCTCTTTCCCGGTGACTTACCTCGGCAAGGCCGCGACGCTCAACCTGCTTTACGCGTTTCCGCTGCTGTTGCTCGCCGAGGGCACTTCGGGTATCGGTCCCGATCTGCTTGGAGTGGTTCGAGCGTTGGCCTGCGCCTTCGCCGTATGGGGCGGCGCGCTGTACCTGTGGTCTGGGGTGGTGTACCTGGCGCAGTTCCGTCGGGCCCTGCGAAGTTCGGGCGAGCTTTGAACAAGATGCCGTGCTGACGCTCAACCCCGGCGCTGAAGCCGCCCTCTGGACCGGCCCGTTCGGTGACCCGGTCGGCGGCGTCGATAGGCTGCCTGGGTGATCCCAGAGGACCTGCACTACACCGAGGACCACGAGTGGGTCCGCACCGTATCCGAGAACACGGTACGTATCGGCATTACCGATTATGCCCAACGCCAGCTCGGCGACGTGGTATATGTGGAACCTCCAACGGTCGGTCAGCGAGCTAACGCCGGGGAAGCCCTCGGAACTATTGAGTCCGTCAAAGCCGTTTCTGAACTGTACGCGCCAGTGAGTGGGCAAGTGGCGTCCGTGAATACGGTTCTCGCTGATGAGCCGGAATTGGTCAACACCGAGCCCTACAACGATGGTTGGATGGTTGAGATCCGGCTTGACGGCCTGGTCGGTGATGCTCTTACTCCGCTGCTCAACGCAGAGACCTACCGCTCGCTGACCGAGCGGTCTTGAACACCACGCTGCGCGGTAAGTTGGGCGCAACCCACCACTGCCGTCAGCGGCCCACCGACACCGCGCAAGAGGAGATCCCGAGGTGACCAGCAACCACGGGCCCGGCGTACCACCGGAACGTTCCCCGGAGACGACGTCGATTTTCCGGGCGGACTTTCTCGCCGAGCACGACACCCCGCAGGCCGAACCGCGAGTATCGGGGGTTGATGCGCTGCCGCCTGGCTCGGCCCTGCTGGTGGTTAAGCGAGGACCGAACGCCGGTTCCCGGTTCCTGCTCGACCGGGCGACCACCAGTGCTGGCCGGCATCCGGAGAGCGACATTTTCCTGGATGACGTGACTGTTTCCCGTCGCCACGCCGAGTTCCGCAGAGACGTCGGGGAATTTGTGGTAGTGGACGTCGGCAGCTTAAACGGCACGTATGTCAACCGAGAGCCGGTGGACACAGCCGTGCTCGCCAACGGCGATGAGGTGCAGATCGGCAAGTTCCGGCTGGTTTTCCTGACCGGTCCTCGGGACGCCGGTCCGGGGGAGATCCAGGGGCGCGGATGATCGTCGAGGTGGTCGCCGGCTCGGCGGCGGGATCGTGACCGCCCCGCAGTGGTCCCGAGGGCGGGGAGCCGAGGAAGGTCGGTGGAGTATCGGTGCGGTGCTCGACCGGCTCCGTCCCGAGTTTCCGGACGTGACCATCTCCAAGATTCGTTTTCTGGAATCGGAGGGTCTAGTGTCCCCGGCGCGCAGCGCCTCAGGGTATCGCCAGTTCACCGCTGAGGATCTCGAGCGGCTCCGGTTCGTCCTTGCCGCCCAGCGCGACCACTACTTGCCGCTCAAAGTGATCAAACAGCAGCTCGACGAGCGGGATCGGCAAAGTATGGACGAGTCCCGACCACTGGTCGTGGTGCCCAGCGGTGATCCAGAGATTGTCCGGCCGACCCCGAAGATACGGCTGACCAGGGAAGATCTGCTCGCCGAGACCGGCATCGACGGTGTAACCCTGGCGGCACTCGAGCAGTACGGCATTGTCCGAACCGGGCCCGCCGGGTTCTACGACGCCGACGCGGTGGAGCTGGCCAAGGCCGCGCGTGCGCTCACTGACTTCGGGCTCGAGCCTCGCCACCTTCGGGCCTTTCGCGCGGCGGCGGACCGGGAGATCGGCTTGCTGCACCAGATCGTTGGTCCACTGGCCCGCCAGCGGGACCCGGACGCCTCTTCCCGGGCCGAAGATCTGCTGCGTGAGATGGCCGGGTTGTCGGTTCGGCTGCACGGCCTCCTGATCCGAGCGGGCTTGCGGGAGGGGCTACCTCGGTGAATCTTGCCCGGCGGCACGACCTGTCGCCGGATGGCGCGCAATCGGCCGCCCATCCGTGTAGCGTCTTCCAGTACCAGGGTCCACCGGATCCGACCCGACTAGCAAAGCAACCAGAGGTTCTATCGCCAGGGGCGATCAGGTGGTGCGAGTCCCCGTCGGGGAGGGAGGCCAAGGCGCGTGAGTGAGATGCGCGTAGTGGGTGTTCGAGTCGAGCTGCCCGCGAACCAACCCATTCTCCTGCTGCGGGAGACAAGTGGCGATCGGTACTTGCCGATCTGGATCGGCTCGGTGGAGGCCACCGCCATCGCGCTGGAGCAACAAGGTGTCAAGCCGGCCCGGCCGCTCACCCATGATCTGCTCAGGGACGTGATCAAGTCGCTGGGGCGGCGGCTGGAACAGGTCCGAATCACCGACCTCCAGGAAGGTACGTTCTTCGCCGAGCTGGTCTTCGACGGGGGCACCCGGGTCTCCGCCCGTCCCAGCGACTCGGTGGCGCTCGCGTTGCGAGTTGGCGTGCCGATCCACGCGGAGGAAAACGTACTGGCCGAAGCCGGTCTGATCATTCCGGACGAGCAGGAAGACGAGGTCGAGAAGTTCCGGGAATTCCTCGACTCAGTCTCGCCGGAGGACTTTCGGGGCGCACAACCCTGAAGCCTTCATCGAAGGTTGCCGCGCGTCGCGTTGACCGGTCGATGACCTCGGAATACGGTCTCTCCATGGACTCCGAGCGGCCGGGGGACGGCGCAGTACAGGGCGAGTTGTTTCCTGACTCAGCCCTGGTCGACGGGCTGCCCGACCAGCTCGCCGGCTACCGAGGCCCAACCGCCTGCCAGGTGGTCGGGATTACCTACCGTCAGCTCGATTACTGGGCACGTACCGGTCTCGTGGTGCCTTCGGTACGAGGTGCGTCAGGCTCAGGCAGCCAGCGGTTGTACTCGTTCAAAGACGTACTGGTCCTGAAGGTGGTCAAGCGGCTGTTGGACGCCGGTGTCTCGTTGCAGAACATCCGATTGGCCGTTGATCACCTGCGGGCCCGAGGAGTCCGCGACCTCGCGGGCATCACGCTGTTGTCCGATGGCACCACCGTCTACGAGTGCGGCTCCCCCGAGGAAGTCGTCGACTTGTTACGGGGTGGCCAAGGGGTCTTCGGAATCGCGATCGGCGGCGCGATGCGGGAGATCACCGGTACCATCCGCGAGTTTCCAGCAGAGCGCGCCGATGGTGCCGATGGTGTGGTGCCGGACGCACCCACTGACGAGCTCAGCCGACGGCGCGCCGCCAAACGCATCAGCTAGCACGCCGCTCCCGGCTTAGCCCGAAGTGAGCTACGAGCGGCGAGCGGACGGACTCGGGGGTATTCTGGTCCCCGTAGTCGCCAAATCCCGTGCGGGAGAGTCCCGGTCGCGGCCAGCGATCGGGCGCCGAAGGAGCAACTTCTCCCCGGAATCTCTCAGGCACTGTGGACCGCACGGGTGAGACGCCTCTGGAAAGAGCGGAGTGCTCCGCTCGCCGATGGGGAAAGCCCGCCGCTCCGCGGGTGAATCTCTCAGGCGCTCCGGCTCGGAGCAGGAGACAGAGGGGGAGGACGGTACAGGCTGTCCGCACCCGGAGGCGTCCAATGACCGACCACTCACACCGTCAGCCGCTGGCCGAGCTGGAACGCGGTATCCCCTTCGCCGAGCGACACATCGGGCCGGATGATGAGCAGCTGGCCCGCATGACTGAGGTGATCGGGGTCGGATCGCTGGAAGAGCTCGCCGATCGGGCTCTGCCCCCAGCCATCCGCGGCGGCTCCGCCGATCGCGGCACGCTGCCGCCCCCCGCCACCGAATCCGAAGCGCTGGCCGAGTTGCGCACACTGGCCGCCCGGAACACCCCGACCGTGCCGATGATCGGGCTCGGCTACCACGGGACCGTCACCCCACCGGTGATTCGCCGCAACGTGCTGGAGAACCCGGCCTGGTATACCGCGTACACGCCATACCAGCCGGAGATCAGCCAAGGCCGGTTGGAGGCTCTGCTGAACTTCCAAACGATGGTCTCCGACTTGACCGCCCTGCCGGTGGCCGGTGCATCGATGCTGGATGAGGCCACCGCCGCCGCCGAGGCCATGACCCTGCTGCGCCGTGCCAGCCGTAGCGTCAGTTCCCGATTCGTGGTCGACGCGGACACCTTGCCGCGTACCCTGGCGGTGCTGTGCACTCGGGCCGAGCCGGTCGGCATTGAGATAGTTGTGGCTGATCTGGGCGGCGGCGAGCTACCGGACGGTGATTTCTTCGGGGTGCTGCTCAGCTACCCCGGCGCTTCCGGTGCGCTTGCCGACCACGAGGCGTTGGTCACCCAGGCACACAAACGAGGCGCGAAGGTCGCAGTCGCCGCCGACCCGCTGGCGTTGACCCTGCTGCGCCCGCCCGGGGAAATCGGCGCTGACGCAACGGTGGGCAGCACCCAGCGCTTCGGCGTGCCCCTGGGCTTCGGCGGTCCGCACGCCGGCTACCTCGCGGTACGTGCGGAGCTGCGCCGCCAGCTGCCTGGCCGACTGGTGGGAGTGTCCGTCGATACTGATAGCAATCCGGCCTTGCGGCTGGCGCTGCAGACCCGCGAGCAACACATCCGCCGGGAAAAAGCGACCAGCAACATCTGCACCGCGCAGGTGCTGCTTGCCGTGATCGCCTCGATGTATGCCGTCTACCACGGTCCAGATGGACTACGCGCGATCGCGCGGCGTGCACACCGGATGGCGGCCGTTCTGGCCGCCGCCCTGCGAACCGGCGGCTTGCCGGTGGTGCATGACGAGTTCTTCGACACAGCGGTGGTTCGCGTTCCCGGCCACGCTGACGCGGTGCTAGCCACAGCACACGACCACGGCATCACGCTACGCCGAGTAGATGACGATCATGTTGGAGTGTCCTGTTCGGAGTTGACCACCCGAGAACATCTGGTAGCGGTGGCGGCCGCATTCGGGGTGGCTGTCACGACCGACCAACTGGATTCACTAGACAAAGAGACCCCCGACGCGATCCCCGCTGGGCTGCGTCGCGAGTCGGAGTACCTCAGCCACCCGGTGTTCCACCGCTACCGGACCGAAACCTCGCTGTTGCGCTACCTCCGCCGGCTGGCTGACGTCGACATCGCGCTGGACCGAGGCATGATCCCGCTCGGCTCATGCACGATGAAGCTCAACGCCGCGGCCGAGATGGAACCGATTACCTGGCCCGGGTTCGCCGACCTGCACCCGCACGCCCCAGCCGCCGACGCGGCCGGCACGCTCAGCCTCGTCGCGGATCTGGAGCGCTGGCTGGCGGAGATCACCGGGTACGCGGCGGTGTCGCTGCAACCTAACGCCGGCAGCCAGGGCGAACTGGCCGGGTTGCTGGCCATCCGGGCCTACCATCGCGACCGTGGCGAGGGGCACCGGAATATTTGCCTGATCCCGGCCAGCGCGCACGGCACCAACGCCGCCTCAGCGGTGATGGCTGGTATGCGGGTGATCGTGGTGGCATGCGACGAGACGGGCGATGTCGACCTGACCGACCTGCACGCGAAAATCGCCCGTTACGGCTCCGCGCTAGCCGCGCTAATGATTACCTACCCGTCCACGCACGGTGTGTACGAGGTCGGCGTGGGCGAGACCTGCGCGGCCGTACACGCTGCGGGGGGACAGGTGTACGTGGACGGGGCGAACCTGAACGCGCTGCTTGGGCTGGCCAAGCCGGGCGAATTCGGCGGCGACGTCAGCCATCTGAACCTGCACAAGACGTTCTGTATCCCGCACGGCGGCGGCGGCCCTGGCGTCGGGCCGGTGGCCGTGCGTGCACATCTGGCCCCTTACCTGCCCGACCGGGGTGCCGGTGCGGTGTCCGGTGCGGAATACGGCAGCGCCGGGGTACTACCGATCTCCTGGGCCTACTTACGCATGATGGGTGCGGACGGGCTGCGCCGGGCCTCGCTCGTCGCGGTGGCTGCCGCGAACTACGTGGCCAAACGGCTGCATGAACACTTCCCGGTGCTGTACACCGGCGCGGGTGGGTTCGTGGCCCACGAGTGCATCATGGACCTTCGCCCGCTCACCCGCGCCACCGGCGTCACCGTGGAAGATGTGGCCAAACGCTTAGCTGACTATGGCATGCATGCCCCGACTATGTCGTTCCCCGTGAATGGGACCCTGATGGTCGAGCCAACCGAGAGTGAGGACCTGGCCGAACTCGACCGGTTCTGCGACGCGATGATCTCCATCCGAGCCGAGATTGAGCGAGTAGCGCTGGGAGAATGGCCGGCCGAGGACAACCCGCTGCGCAACGCGCCACACACCGCCGCCTGCCTCGGTGACAAATGGGACCATCCGTACCCCCGTGAGTTGGCCGCGTATCCGACCGGCGTGGTCACGAACAAGATCTGGCCGCCGGTGCGGCGCATCGACGGTGCCCGAGGCGACCGGTACCTGGTCTGCTCCTGCCCGCCGTGCTGATCGCCGGAGTGCGTGGACGCGTTGACCTTTCGCCCTCGCACCGGATAGATCACAACACCGGTTCGAGTGCCCTTCGGTCAACGGTGAGGTCGCACCTGAGCTTGCCCAGGTGCATCCTTGTCGTCCATGAGCTGCTGGAGCGGTCGCCTCGCTCGGATGAACCAGTTGCGCTGGACGGTGCTGGTTACGGTGGTCGTGCTGGTCGCGGCCGGGTGCGCCAACCAAACCTCGACGTCAAGCACCGGCCGACCGGTTGAGGGTGGAGTCGCCACCTTCGCCGAGCCAGCGAACACCACGCCGAACTACATCTTCCCGTTCATGCCGATCCAGTACCTGAGCGTCGTCAACGTCTCGGACTTGCAATATCTGCTGTACCGGCCGCTGTACTGGTTTGGCGATCAGGGCCGGCCCGTGCTGAACGACAGGTTGAGCCTGGCGGACCAGCCGACGTTCGCCGACGGCAACCGCGCTGTCACGGTAACGCTCCGGCCTTATGTCTGGTCGGACGGCACACCGGTCTCCGCTGACGGCGTGGTTTTCTGGATCAACATGATGAAGGCTCAGAAAGCGAACTGGGCAGCGTACGTCCCGGGCGGGATCCCGGACGACATAGAGTCGTTAACTGTGGAGTCGTCGACTCAGGTGACGTTTCGCCTGAACAGAACTTACAGCGCGAAGTGGTTCACCTACAACGAACTCTCCCAGATCACTCCGCTGCCGCATGCCTGGGACCGTACCGCCAGCGGCCCGAGCGACTGTGAGCACCACCTGGGCGACTGCACCGCCGTGTATGACTACTTGAGCGAGCAGGCGAAGACGTTGAATGACTACGCGACTAACCCGCTGTGGCAGATAGTGGACGGGCCATGGAAGCTCAAAACGTTCAACGCCGATGGTCACATCAGCTTCACGCCGAACAAGGCGTACTCAGGACCGAACAAGCCTCATCTCGATCAATTCAACGAGGCACCATTCTCGGACGACGCCGCCGAGTACAACGTCCTGCGCTCGGGTGACGGTTCCGTCCAAGTTGGTTACCTGCCCCCGGAGGACGCGCCGGCCATCTCACCCGGCCAGACCGTCGGACACAACCCGCTGGCGAGCAACTACACGCTGGATCGCTGGATCGGTCTGTCGGTGAACTACTTTCAGATCAACGCGCATAATGCGACCTCGGGGCCGATCTTCCGACAGCGGTATTTCCGACAGGCCTTGGCCTCGCTCGTCGACCAAAAGTCAATCATCAAGGCGGCCGTGCACGGCTACGGAAACCCCACGAACGGCCCGGTCCCGACGGTGCCGCCCAATCCGTACGCGTCCGAGCAGACCGAACCCAATCCATTCGGCTACGACCCGGCGAGGGCGCAGCGGCTTCTCGCTGAGCACGGCTGGAGCACTCCGCCAGACGGGGTTGGCACGTGTGAGCGTTCTGGTCCCGGTCCTGACCAGTGCGGACTGGGGGTGCCCGCGGGCGCGAGACTGGAGTTTTCGATGCAGTTCGCCTCGGGCGTACCACGGGTCTTGCTGGCGGTTCAACAGCTGCAGTCCGCGGCGACCAAGGTCGGTATTCGGGTGGACCCGCGGGGCACGCCATTCAACACCGTAATCGGCACCGCGATCCCGTGCGAAGTGGGCAAGCCGGATTGCACCTGGGAGATGGCCAACTGGGGCGACGGTTGGGTGTTTGCGCCGGGGTATTACCCGACCGGTGAACAGATTTTCCAAACAGGCGCGGGCTCGAATGTGGGCAGCTTCTCTGACCCGAAGCTAGACGCTTTGATCGCGGCCACTCAGCATAGCGACGCCCCGGACGCGATGAGTGCCTACGTCCAGTACGGCTCGGAGATATTGCCGGTGATCTGGCAGCCCAACTACGACTATGAGATCACCGAGATTGCCAACAACCTCAAGGGTGTCACCCCGCAGAATCCGTACCTCAATATCACGCCGGAGGATTGGTACTACGTGAAATGACCAGATTTATTCTCCGGCGACTGCTGCAATCGCTCGTTGTAGTCCTGCTGGTCACGGTCATCGTGTTCATCCTGCTGCACCTGCTGCCTGGTGGACCTGCTCGCGCCCAGCTCGGGCCTAAGGCGACCGCCATGGCTATCGCCAACTTCAACCACCAGCAGGGCTACGATCGGCCGCTTCTGGTGCAGTACTGGCGCTGGCTCACCGAGCTGGCCACCGGCAACCTAGGATTCTCGGTCAGCCTGAACCAGTCGGTGCTGTCGCTAATCGGCGAGCGGCTGCCCAAGACGTTGGTCCTGACGGTTTTGTCCACCCTGTTCGCGCTGGTGGTGGCGATTCCGCTGGGTGTGGTGCAGGCGGTGCGGCGCAACCGCGCCGCCGACTACATGATCACGTTCTGGGCCTTCGTTTTTTATGCCACGCCGCCGTTCTTCCTCGGCGTTGTACTGATCGTGGTGTTCTCGGTGTACCTGCCGATTCTGCCCGCCGAGGCGCCGCAGAGCTCCTCGCTCAGGGTGATCCTCTCCCAGCCGGCCGGGCTGATCCTGCCGGTACTGACATTGGCTCTGCTCACCATCGCGCAGTTCTCCCGGTACATGCGGTCCTCGGTGATTGAGAACTTGGCGGAGGACTACGTGCGTACCGCCCGGTCCAAAGGCGCGGGCGAGAGTGTCGTGCTGGTGCGTCACGTGCTGCGCAACTCGCTGATTCCCATCGCCACGCTGCTCGGGCTGTCCCTGCCGGCGATCTTCTCTGGTGCGTTGATCACCGAGGCGGTGTTCAACTTCCCGGGCATGGGCCAGCTGTTTTGGACCGCTGCCCAGACTCAGGACTATCCGATCATGCTCGGCATCACCGTCCTGGTCGGGCTGGCCACCGTGATCGGTTCGCTGCTCGCCGACCTTGCCTATGCCGTCCTTGATCCACGAGTGAGGTTCGCATGAGTACCGAAGCCCACAGCGAGCGCGTATCGCGGAACATGGACGGGCCAGACGCGGATGCCGAGCGGAACCGAGCCGCGAACGCCGAAGCCCATAAACGCAGCCGCCTGGTGCGGACGCTGTCGACGTTCCTGGAGAACCGGCTCGCCGTTGTCGGCGTGGGGATCGTGGGGTTTTTCCTGTTGTTCTGCTATGTGGGGCCGTCGGTCTACCACACCGACCAGATACACATCGAGCTCTCCGAAACCACCTTGGCGCCGTCGCTGGCCCATCCCCTGGGCACCAACGAGGTCGGCTACGATCAGCTCGGTCGGCTGATGGTGGGCGGGCAGTCCTCGCTGGAGGTGGGTATCGCGGCCGCCCTGCTGGCCACCGCGTTCGGCACGCTCTGGGGGGCGGTCGCCGGGTACGCCGGCGGTGTGATCGACGCCGCGATGATGCGGATAGTGGATGCGCTGCTCGCGATGCCCGCGCTGTTTCTGCTGCTCTTTCTGTCGTCCATTGCTCGACCGAACTCGGGGCTGCTCATCCTGGTCATCTCGCTGATCTCTTGGCTGGGCCCGGCGCGGCTGGTCCGAGGCCAGGCATTGACCCTGCGCACCCGCGACTACGTGCGTTCAGTTCGGCTGATGGGTGGCGGCCCGATGCGCGCGGTGCTGCGACACATCGCGCCAAACTCGATCGGCACCGTGGTGGTCAACGCCCCGTTCCAGGTGGCGGACGCGATCCTGACCGTGGCCGCGCTCAGCTTCCTTGGCCTCGGGGTACCGCCGCCCGCCGCGAACTGGGGGGACATGCTCTCCAACGGCATCAACTACGTCTACGACGGCTACTGGTGGCTGATCTACCCGCCTGGCCTGGCCATCGTGTTGGTGGTGGTCGCGTTCAACCTCATTGGGGACGCGTTGCGGGACTCGTTCGACGTGCGGCTACGGCGGAGGTGACCGTCATGACCCCGGTAGTGTCGATCGAGGACCTGCACACTGATATCGCGCTGCGCCGTGGCGTGGCCCACCCGGTGAGCGGAGTGTCGTTCACCGTCAACAAGGGCGAGACGCTCGGTGTGGTCGGCGAGTCTGGCTGTGGCAAGACCATGACCGTCCTGTCGATCATGCGGTTGCTACCGCCCGGTGGACACATCTCGCGCGGCCATATCCGGTTCAGCGACACCGACCTGGCCGCCCTGGAGGAGGACGGCATGCGCGCGGTTCGGGGCACCCGGGTCGGCATGATCTTCCAAGACCCGATGACCTCGCTGAACCCGTGCATGACGATCGGTGACCAGGTAGCCGAGACGGTTCTGTTGCACCGGAAGGTCACCCGCGCGCAGGCCAGGCAGCGGGCTGAGGAGGTGCTGGAACTGGTCGGGCTGCCGCGCGCGCGGGAGCGGCTGGACTCCTACCCGCATCTGCTCTCCGGCGGGATGCGTCAGCGCGTGGTGATCGCGATGGCGCTGGCGTGCGAGCCGGAGCTGCTCATCGCCGACGAGCCGACCACCGCGCTGGACGTGACGATCCAGAAGCAGATCCTGCGGCTCATCGACGAGCTGCGGGCTCGGCTGGGCATGGCGGTCATCTTGGTGACCCACGACCTGGGTGTGGTCGCCGGGCACACTGACCGGGTCGCGGTGATGTACGCGGGGAAGATCGTGGAGACCAGCTCCACCCGTGAGCTGTTCGCCAACCCTCGCCACCCTTACACCGAGGCGCTGTTCCGCGCGTTGCCGGAGAACGTGGAACGAGACCGAGCGCTGTACGCGATCCCCGGCCTACCACCAGACCTGTCGAATCCGCCGCCGGGATGTCGATTCGCCCCGCGCTGCGGCTACGCCACGCCCGAGTGCCGCGCCGAGGAGCCGAAGCTCACCGGGGACAGGCACCCGTTCGCGTGCTTCCACCCGCTCGGGAAGGCAGGACAGACAGCCGCCAACCCGCCAGCCCAGCCACCTCGTGCGCAGCAAGGTGCCCCGCTGCTGGAGGTGCGCAACCTGGTGCGCGAGTTTCCGGTCAACTCGAACGGCGTGCTGCGCCGCCGGATCGGCACCGTCAGCGCGGTGTCGGACGTGTCGTTCGGCGTGCGCGCCGGGGAGACCTTTGGTCTGGTCGGCGAGTCCGGATGCGGCAAGAGCACGGTGGGGCGGCTGCTGGTGGCCGATGATGCCCCCACCTCCGGTTCGATCACCTTCGCCGGTACTCAGATCACCGGTCAGCCACAGCGGGCGTTGCGTGAGCTGCGGCGGGATTTCCAGCTGATGTTCCAGGACCCATACGCCTCGCTGGACCCGCGTATGCGGGTGCGCTCGATTCTGCGTGAGCCACTGGCTATCCAACGCCGGGGCTCGGCCGCCGAGCAGGAGCGGGCGGTCGCCACGCTGCTGGATGAGGTGGGGTTGCCCCGCGCCGCGCTGGAGAAATACCCACATGAGTTCTCCGGTGGGCAGCGCCAGCGCATCGGGCTCGCGCGGGCCCTGGCGCTGCGCCCCAAGCTGATCGTGGCCGACGAGCCGGTGTCTGCGCTGGATGTATCCGTGCAGGCGCAGATCCTCAACCTGATGCGCGCGCTGCAGCGCGAATACGACTTGACCTACGTGTTTATCTCGCATGACCTGTCCGTGGTGCGCTACATCGCCACCACGATCGGCGTGATGTACCTGGGCAAGCTCGTCGAGATCGGGCCGGCGGAGCAGGTGCACGCCACGCCGGTCCACCCCTACACCCGAGGGTTGATCGACTCCATTCCGCTGGCGGACCCGGAGCGAGAACAACGCAAGGGGCAGGCTGGGGTGCGCGGCGAGCTGCCTTCGGCATTCAACCCGCCGTCCGGCTGCCGGTTCCGCACCCGCTGCCGGCTGGCCACCGAGATATGTGCCGAAGAGGCGCCGGCCATGCGCCGGTTCAGCGAACAGGGCCAGCAAGCCGCTTGCCACCATCCGCTACGAGCGGCTTTGTGACCGCTCGTCAAGGTCGGTGCGTTATCGAACCACCGAGCGTTCACAGCTGCTTGGCCTTGGTCTCCGGCAGCCGCGAGATCACGGTGACCGAGACCAGGAGTAGGCCGATGACGTAGGCGTTGAACCATCTCGGGTCGAGCTTGACAGCGATCAGCTCTTGCAAATATGGGGCGGTGCCGCCGAAAGCGGCCACGCAGATGGAGTATGGGATGCCTAACCCGATTGTGCGGATGCCGGTCGGGAACATTTCGGCGTACACAGCGGGGACGATCGACGCACCCATCGCGATAAAAATCAACATGATTGACATCGCGACGGCCAGCCGGACCGCACTGCTTCCGATCATGATGTCCAGCGGAAAAGTGAGCACCGCTGAGCCAGCGGCGGCGGCGATCAGGATAGGTTTGCGGCCGATCCGGTCTGAAAGCCGGCCCCATATTGGCAAGAACACGATGAAAATGACATTAGTGAGGACGCCGGACCAGAAGGCTCCGCCCGGGGAGATACCGCGCGCGGCAATGGCGTGCGCCGGCGCTGATACCGCCCATTCGTAAAATATGGCGGTCAGGCCGACGGTGATGCCGATCACCTGGGCGACTTGCTTCTTGTGCTCTTTGAGCACTAGCCACATCCGTTGTTCGGTGGCTCGGTCGTGCATTATGATATCGTTTTCGAAGATTTTCGACTCGGTCATCCGGATCCGCATGAATAGTGCGTACAGACCGAAGATTCCGCCTAGGATAAACGGAATGCGCCAGCCCAGCTCGTTCATCTGGTCTTTGCTGAGGGCAAGGCTGAGGGTCGCTGCCAGAAAATTGCCCATCATTATCCCAAGTGTCCCCGAGATATAGATCATGCTAGACCACAGGCCTCGGTGTTCGCGAGGCGCGAGCTCGGCGATATAGGTCTGGGCTGAGGGTAGTTCCCCGCCGTGCGCTAAGCCTTGCACTAGCCGGGCGCTGACTAGGATGAACGAGGCGAGACTCCCGATCGTGGAATATGTGGGGGAGATGCCGATAGCGAGGCTGCCGAGCGCGGCGAGTCCGATCGACAGTGACATAGAGAACTTGCGGCCAAGCCGGTCAGAAACCCAACCAAATAGAAATCCGCCGAATGGGCGGGCGGCGAAGCCGACGGCAAAGACGGCCAAAGTAGCCAATAGCGCTGAGACCTTATCCGCGCCATTGAAAAACTGCGTGGCGAGGTAGGTGGCGAAGGTTGCGTAGACGTTCCAGTCGAACCACTCGAAGGTGTTCCCAACCCCAGCCCCGAAGATTGCCCTTCGGACGTCCCGATGTCCGGTTCGAGCGGCGGTGCCGGAGGGGTCTGAAACTCGGGTCATGAGATGTGGTCCTTCCGGCGGTCAGAGTCGCTGAGCAGCCCCTAGCGTGGAAGACTTATCGCTAGGTCACCACCCCCTTGTCGGAGTGAGCTCGGGCTTGGGTCCGTGCTGACGCCTATTTTTGATCGGTTCGATACGCCCGGGCAGGTGCGGTGGCCTACAGCCTGGGCGTGGATTTGGGCACGACATTCGTAGCGGCGGCGCTGTGGCAAGACGCACGGGCTAAGATGTCCACCCTGGCTAATCGCTCGATCGTCAGCCAGCTGTCGTGTCTGCGCGAGGACAACGTGCTGATCACCGGAGAGGCCGCCGCTCGGCGTGCCGCTGACCGTCCCGAGCGGGTCGTTCGGGAGTTCAAGCGTCGCCTCGGCGACCAACTCCGCTACCCCGGCCACTCCGACGATCACCGAGCCTGAAGCCGCCGCTATCCACTACGCCTCAGTACGTCGGCTTGACGACGGCGAATCGCTGGCTGTCTATGACCTGGGCGGCGGTACTTTCGACATTACAGTCTTGCGCAAACTTCCTCAGGGGATAGAGATCTTGGGTGTGCCGGAAGGTATTGAACCCTCGGCGGCATCGATTTTGACGAAGCTATCCTGAACCACGTCAACCACGCCGCCGACGGCGCGCTTTCCGAACTCGGCCATCGTGACCCGCGAATTATCGCGCTGCTGGCGCGGCTGCGCCAAAATTGCGCCCAAGCCAATGAACCCAGACCGAACATTTCGACTCGAGTGCGACGGGCCGAGATCTCCGCGTCCGGCGGCGGCCGAACGTGGCGATCATGTTCTAGGCGTCGATCACCAGCTGGAGCGGGATTCAGGGTTGGCTTCGACAACAAGTGAAAAAACGTCCTGGGTTTGCGCCTGTCTGGTGGTTATTCTTGACCGACCTTGCGCCCACGGGAGGTGGAGTGGGCTACAGCTTGGGCGTGGACTTGGGTACCACGTTCGTCGCGGCCGCGCTGTGGCGTAACGTCCGTGCGGAGATGTTCACGTTGGGTGACCGTTCGGTTGTCAGCCCGGCCGTGGTGTATGTCCGCGAAGACGGCGTGTTGATGACTGGGGACGCGGCCGCCCGACGCTCGGCTGACTCCCCGGAGCGGGTCGTACGGGAGTTCAAACGCCGGTTGGGAGACCCGACGCCGATCGTTCTCGCGGGTCAGCAGCGTAGCGCGGTCGAGCTGATGGCTACCTTGCTGCGCGAGGTGCTGCGCCGGGTCACCGAGACCGAAGGTAAGCCGCCGGAGCGAGTGGTGTTGACCTATCCGG
>JAFASX010000056.1 GCA_019244295.1 Pseudonocardia sp. | reverse complement strand
CAACGTACCGGTCGCGGTCACCTTCGAACTCACACTGGCCCGACCCACCCGCACCGTCGTCGGCGCATCCTCCGGATGACCACACGCCACAAACACCAACGCCAACGGCACCACCAACGCCGTACCCACCACCCACCGCCGCCGCCGAACCGTCACATCCCGAACCGCCACCCACAGCGTCCCATCCCGATAATGCGCCTCAATCCGCTCCCGACCACGACGAATCGCATCCACCACAGCACCAACACCACTGCTGGCATACCGATCCGGCCTGCTCCAATCCAACGAAACAACACACTCATCGGGCTCATCCCAACGGCCGATGCTACGCGGCGTCATTACTCGTACCTCAAAGCTTCGATGGGTCGCAGACGAGCTGCGCGGTTGTCGGGGTAAGCGGGGTAAGCCCCGGACAGCGTCATCACATGGCCCCAACCAGCGTGCGCGAAGCGCTGTCTTCCACGATCTTGCCGTCGCGCAACCGGACGATCCGGCGAGCGAAGTTGGCGACCCCTTCCTCGTGTGTGATCAATACCACAGTGCGGCCCTGCTGGTTCAGCCGCGCCAGCACCTCGGCGATCTCCGCGCTGGAACTGGTGTCCAGGTTGCCGGTCGGCTCGTCCGCCAACACCATCGTCGGATTAGTCACCAATGCCCGCGCGATAGCCACCCGCTGCTGCTGGCCACCCGACAGCTGGCTGGGCCGATGCTGCTCCCGCGCCACTAGCCCCACCTCGGCCAACGCGGCTCTGGCTCGCTGGCGCCGGTCAGGGGCTCTGGCGTACAGCAACGGCAGCTCGACATTGGCCAGCGCTGTGTTGCGGGGTAGCAAGTTATAGGCCTGGAACACGAACCCGAGCTTCTGATTACGGATGTCAGCCAACTGGTCATCGCTGAGCTGGGTGACATCAACCCCGTCGAGCTGATAGCGGCCGTCGGTCGGCACATCCAAGCAGCCAAGGATGTTCATCATAGTGGTCTTACCCGACCCGGACGGACCCATGATCGCGATGAATTCGCCGGGCTCGATCGCTAGATCGACTCTGTCCAGTGCCCGGACCTCGACATCACCGGTCCGATAGATCTTGGTCACGCCGTCGAGGCGGATCATGCCCTGCCCGAGCCGGCCATCCCTCGCGGCGGCCTGCCCGAGGTGCTGGGACCGGGCCTCGGCGGCTATGCGCCGACTGAAGAACATGCGCTCCCCCTAAAAGAAGAAATTATGTTCGACTAATCAATCTCCGGGAACAGGTGGCGACCCGGCGGAATCCATCTCGTGCAACGACAGCGGGGGGCGAGGGTAACGCCCCAAGCCGGGCGGTCATGGCTCAGGTGGGGCTATGGTGATCATCCCTTAAGGCTTAAGGGGGGACTTCATACGTACGGTAGTCGTCACACCCACTCGCTTATTGTCATCCACCACGTATGGGTGATGTTTGAAGTGTTTGCCCGGTCAAGGTGGACAGCTATGGCTCCTATTCGCTATCTCTATGTCCACGCTCGGCCCAAATGGATGCCCGGACGGCGCAACGGAGGTGGGTGCCGCTTGCAGGCTCGATCCGCTTAGCGAGTAAGGTTTAGGCGCAACGCTTTGGATGAGGAAAACCTCTCCTGTTGATGGATGTGGTTCAGGCCGGCTTCCCGCAGTCTGTCGAGTGTGTTTGTCTCTTCATGCTAAGAATATTTGGCCGAGACTAGTGATGCTCTCGGCGGTGATCTGAAGGGCAAAGCGGCGGCGGTAAGCCATCTAGTTGCTGTGATCTAGTAAGACCAATCCGTTCGACCACACGGAAGGTGAAGAAACATGCGCAAGGCTACGGTGGGTGTGGCGGCGCTGGCCGCCGCGGCCGCGGGTTCGGCGATGCTCGGTGGCGCGGCGCTGGCGACCGAGGTCGCTGGCGCCGGCGTTGGTGGCAAGGCCACCAACAACTGCCTCAACGTCGGCGTTCCGATCCTGAGCGGAATCGGCGCCGGCGGCATTGGTAGCGCCAGTGGCGCTTCCTGCTCCGCTGTCGCTGATGGTACCGGCGGCAGCGTTTACTAAGGCGTTCCGCTTCGTCGTATTCGATGCGCGGTGGCGGGCTCTCGGGTCTTATCGGGGGCCTGTCACTGTGGTCGATGGTCAGACAGACTAGTTCGCTAGCACCGATTTAGTGGTTAAGTGTTATGGACCGGGACGAGTCGCGTTCCGGGTGATTTAGAAAGGTAATACGACATGCGTAAAGGATTCATCACCTCCGCCCTGCTGACGCTGGCGACCGCCGGTTCCGCAATCTTCGGTGGCGTTGCGCTGGCTGGCGGCGAGCACGCTGGCGGCGGCGAGGGCGGCAAAGCCACCAACAACTGCCTGGACATCGGCATCGACCTGCTCGCCGGGATTGGCGTTGCCGGTGAGGGCGTCGCAAACGGCGCGAGCTGCTCCGCTTCGGCGAACGGGACCGGCGGCAGCGTTTACTAAGGCGTCGGGCTTTACCAATTGGTCAGCGGTGTAGGCCCTCGGGTGAGTCGGGCCTGCACCGCTGTCTATGTCAGCTCTGTCTGGGTCCGGTAGTGCATCGCGAGATCTGGTTCGGCCTCGAATTGTATCTGGTAAGTAAATTCGCCGCGGATACAGCGAAACCTCTGCCTGGCCCAGTCGTTACCTATGTGTGCAGCTGGCCGAAGAGTGGGCGCGAAAGCTGCGTATGTCCCGCATTGAGTCGAGATGTCGGCTCAAATCACACCTCTTGGGAGTACACGTGACTGGCAAGTTCGGCCGGACGATTGCCTCAGCAACGCTCGCTGCGTCGCTCGGTTCCATCCTCTTCGGTGGCACTGCGTTTGCTGCCGCGGGTCACGACAACGACAACCACAACAACAACCACAGCCGCGTCCATGACGAAGACCAGGGTGGTCACGGCGGTCGTGGTGGCAAGAACAAGGCGAGCTGCGTGGCGCCGGTTGGCGCGTCCGCTGGAACGGTGGTCGGTTCGGGCGGCGAAGTTGACCAGTGCAACTCCAACGGTGGTGACGGTGGTGATGGCGGCGCGGGCGCTGTCGACTACTGACCTCGTGTGCTCGCCGTCGACGTGACTGGGAGTCTGGTTCGGTCACCGGTTGGGCCGGATTCCCGGTCAAGTGGAGGAGCGTTTTGGCGTGGGTAGCCGCGCCACACCGGGGCCGGCTGGTCCGGCTGGCCGGTGACCAGCGCGTGACCAGCGCGTGACCAGCGCGTGAATAATGCGGCTACCGCGTCTGGTGAGCGGCCGCTCGGCGGATCCTGTCGGTGCGTGAGCACCACAAGGTGAGCTAGGGCTCACGACGTCTATGGGGCCGTCGGCGCCGCCCGACGTAGTACAGCGGACCAGGTAAATTTACCCGCTGCCGGCGTTGGCGGCTGTTCCATGACCATGCACCAATCTCCACCGACCAAGAAACTCCCGAACGGGAAAAGTTGAGGAAAACCGGCAGTGGCCAGAGCCGGAACCGCTTACGGACGTAGATCGGCACCATTCACCTCGTTGGTAGGTCGGTTCATGCCTCACTAGCTTAATTGAGAAAACCCATCCTGAGGCGTGGACCGGACGAGCTAGCCGAGCAGCGCGGCCAATTGTTCGGGATCGGGCCTCAGAGCCAACCGTTGTTGTCCGCGATCCGGGCGGCGTCCGCCCCGCTGCTGGCGTTTGTCTTGCCGATGGCTGAGGACAGGTGGTTACGGACCGTCCCGCTGGACAGGTGCAGCACCTTGGCGATCTCGGCTGCGGTGTGGCCCTCCCGGGCGGTGCGCAGCACCTCCCGCTCACGTTCGGTCAGCGGGTTGGCCCCGGTGACCATCGACTCGGCGGCCAGCTCCGGGTTGATAGCGCGCAGCCCGGCGTGCACCCGGCGGATCGCGTCGACCAGCTGCTCGGGCGGGGCGTCTTTGAGGACGAACCCGCTGGCCCCGGCCGCCATCGCCCTGGTCAGGTAACCGGGCCGGCCGAACGTGGTGCAGATGATGACCCGACAGGCGGGCAGATGCGTGCGCAGCTCGGCGGCGGCGGTCAGCCCGTCCGTCCCGGGCATCTGCACATCCAGCAGGGCCACCTCGGCTTTCGCCTCGCTCGCCGCCGCGAGCACCCGGTCGCCGCTGGCGACCTCGGCGACCACCTCGATGTCCGGCTCCAAGTTCAGCATGGCCGCCAAGCCGCCACGGACCAGCGCCTGGTCGTCGGCCACCAGCACCCGGATCACCTCAGCCATGCCGGCACCTCCGCCCGCAACCGGAACCCGCCGCTGGGCAGTGGGCCCGACTCGACCGTCCCGTGCACCGCCGCCAGCCGCTCGGCCAGCCCGGTCAGCCCGTTGCCGGGTCCGGGTGTGCTCCGCTCCACCCGTGCTCCTGATCCGTCGTCGCGGATCTCCAGCCAGCGCGGGCCGAGCCGCACCGTGCAGCGGCGCGCGCCGCTGTGCCGCACCACGTTCGTCACACCCTCCCGCAGCACATAGGCCAGCGGGACCTCCAACCCGGCGGCCACATCGTCGACCGCGTGCGGCAGGTCGGCCTCGATACCGGCGGCCCGCAGCGCGGCACCCGCCGAGGCCAGCTCACCGGCCAGCGACATCTGCCGTTGCGCGGACACCGTGGCCCGGATGTCGGCCAGCGCCCGGCGAGACAGTTCCTCGGTGTCGCGGATCTCCTCCAGCACCCGCTCGGCCGGCGCGCCCTTCTCCAGCAGCCGGCGCGACAGCGAGGTTTTCACGGTGATCGTGGTGAGGCTGTGGCCAAGGATGTCGTGCAGGTCGCGGGCCAGCCGGGCCCGTTCGTCGGCCACCGCCAACGTGCGGATCTCCGCCTGCGCGGCGTGCAGCCGACCCACCAGCCGGGCCATTCGGTTGATGTTCAGGGTGAGCATCGTGACCAGGGCCAGCTCCAGGCAGCTAGCCCAGTCGATCGTGCGGGTCAGTGTCCAAGTGACAGCGCCGACGGCGACGACGCAGCTCAGCCCGACGATCCGGCTCCAGCGCATTGGCATCAGCAATACCGAGGTGCCAACCGCGTAGCCGAGCTCGGCGGGCGAGTCGCCGGTGGTGAGCACGTAGCCAACGCCCAGCGCGTACAGTGCCGCGATCAACACGATCCGCCCTGGCGGGCGCCACCCCACGCCCAGCCACCATGCGACCAGGAACGCGCCGCCGTAGAGCACGGTGAACGTCAGCACAAGCGCGGCCGACCGGCCATCGTGCAGCGCGAGCGCGGTAGCCGGGGCCAGCCAGACCAGAAACAACGAGGCGCCCATCCGGCTACGTACCGGCCGCTCGACCCAGTAACCCCAGGTTATGAAGTCTGGCCAGGTGGTTTCGTCGACCCAGGCGGGCGGCGAGCTCCACTCAGGCACTGCGGTTTTCCCGTCCGACGCGGAGACCGCCTCGGCCCGGTGCTCCGGGTCGAGGCGGTCGGTGTCGGTGGGGCCGGTCCCGCCGCTGTTCATGGCGTTCACCTTACGGCCGGACGGCGCCGGTCGGGCCCCGCGCCGGCGCGCTTCACATAGCGCACCGTCCAGCCGATGAGCAGACTGTAGGCCGCGATCTGCAGGACGGTCGACACGCCGACCGCGACATCCAGCGACAGCAGGTAGATCAGCGGCACTCGCGCCGATGCCTCGACGAGCAGGCCGACCCCCCACACCAGCCCCATCACTAGGAAGCGGTGGCGGACCTCGGGCATGCTCTCGGCCCGCGCACGCAGCTTGGCGGCGCCGTCCGGGCCGGCCAGCCGCAGCGCGGCGTAGTAGTTCAACGGCCGGCGGACCAGGCAGCTCACCAGGAAGACCAGCCCGGCCAGCGCGGTGATAAAGGAGTCCTTGACCAGCATGAACCTGGCGTCACCGGTGACGAAGGTGAGTGCGAAACCGGCCCCGAAAATCAGCAGCAGGAACCCGGCGAACGGGTCGAGGCGGCGGGCGCTGACGGCTACCCAGAGCACCCGGGCGCCGGAGACGAGGGTGCCGGCCAGCATCGCCGTGTACTCGCTGGCCCCGAAGGCCCGCGCGCCGTAGTAGGCGACGACGGCCAAGCCGACGTCCCAGAACATCCCGGACACCATGCGGCGCAGCCTGATGCGCGGGTCACGCGCCGAGGCGGGTGCCGGGTCTTGCTCCGCCGCGGCGATCCGACGTGTCTCGTCAGTGGCGCTCGACACAGGGGAGAGGGGTTGGGTTAGCTGCAGCTCAGGCAGAGCGGACATGTCGTCTCCGAGGGTTCGGTGGCCTCGACTGGGGTAGTCGCTGTTCACCACTGAACTGTCGCGCCCCATGCTGCCTGGCACTCCCGACAGCTGTCACGAGCCTTGAATGACAGTTGTCATGTCAAGGCGAACGATCACGCAAGTTATTCTTGTGACGGCGCGCTCACGCAGCTTTACTTGTTAGTAGCAACCCGGTAAGGCTCGCGTTCCACGATGTTCACGGGCGTATCGGCATTGCACGTACGCACCAGCAGTTCCTCCCGCAGACTGGAGCACCATATGACCACAACAACCGTTGACGTAGTGGAGAGCGCCACTACCCACACGTTGAATAGATCGGTCGGGTTCTGGGGGCTGACCTTCATCTCTCTGGGATCCATTATTGGCTCGGGTTGGCTGCTCGGCGCGCTAACAGCCGCCAAGACCGCCGGGCCGGCCTCGCTGCTGTCTTGGATATTGGCCGCTGTCATGCTGGCGGTGCTGGCTCTGATCCACGCCGAGTTGGGTGGAGCCTACCCGGCCTCCGGGGGAACGGCGCGGTTTCCGCTATTCGCCTTCGGCGTACTCGCCGGCTTCACCGCCGGCTGGGCAACCTGGCTGCAGGCGGTGGCGATCGCACCAATCGAGGTCGAGGCCAGCGTTACGTACCTGAACCAGATCAGTTGGGTCAAGACTCATCTCAACTTGCTGCACGACAACAGCACATTGACCGGCAGCGGTTTCTTCTGGGCAACCCTGCTAATGTTGGTGTTTATCTGCGTGAATATTGTCGGAGTGAAACTGCTTTCGGACAGCAACGCGGTCACGGTGATTTGGAAAACCGCGGTCCCGGTGCTCACCGTGGTCGTGTTGGTCTCGCTGACCTTCCACGCTAGTAACTTCACCGCCGGCGGCGGGTTCGCCCCATACGGTGCCCATGGGGTGTTCGCCGCGTTGCCCGCCGGTGTGGTGTTCGCGTTGCAGGGCTTCGAGCAGGCTATTCAGGTCAGCGGCGAAGCGCGCAATCCGCAGCGGGACATCTCCCGTGCGGTGATCGTGTCCACGCTGATCGGAGTGACTGTGTACATCCTGTTGGAGGTCGCGTTCATCGGCGCGCTCGATCCGGCCGCTATCGCCCATGGTTGGGACAACCCGATCGGCAAAGGTAACTTCGGTCCGTACGCCTCACTGGCCGCCGGACTCGGCGCTGGCTGGCTGGCCTACGTGCTCTACGCTGACGCGTTCATCTCGCCGGCCGGCACTGGCCTGGTTTACATCGCCACCTCGGCCAGGGCCACCTACGCGATGGGCCGCAGCGGGAGCCTGCCGCCGGTGCTGGGCAAGCTCACCAATCGGGGGGTACCGCTGGCGTCCATCCTGCTGGCCTTCGTGGTCGGTGAGCTGATGTTCCTGCCCTTCCCGAGCTGGCAGGCGCTGGTCAACGTGGTCACCTCGGCCACAGCGATCATGTACGCCTTCGCGCCGGTGTCGCTGACCGCCCTTCGGCTGCGCGACCCGGATAGGCGCAGGCCATACCAGCTGCCATTTCCGCGGGTGCTGGCCCCCGTGGGGTTCATCTTCGCCAACCTGATCATTTACTGGGGCGGCTTCGACACCCTGCTCAAGCTGATTGTCGCCATCTTCATTGGCCGGGTGCTGTTCGAGATCACCCTGGCTCTGACCAAGCCGGAGGACCGGCCGGAGATCGACTGGCGGGCGACGTCCTGGGTCTGGCCGTGGTTGTGTGGCGATCTGGTCATCGGCTTTTTCGGTCAGTACGGCAAGGGCGTGCTCAAGAAGCTGCCTGAGGGCATCGACGACCTTGCCATCGCGGTGTTCAGCTTGGTCATCTTCTACTTCGCGGTGCATGTGGCCATGCCGTCGGAGAAGGTCAGCGAGATGGTCGCCGCGCAGAAGGCGGAGCTGGAGGTGGCCGAGGCCGAGCTCCACTTGGCTAACTGAGAGCTCACCTGGGCAGGGCTATATAAAGGGCTATATAAACCAGGATCACTCAGGACGGCCGCCGATGCGGAGCGTCAGCTCATCCATGTTCGGGCCATGTTTTCGCTGTGGTTACCCGCACAGTCTGGTACATCAGACACAGAATGCCGGGCGGGCCTCCCGCCGCGGCGCGGGCAGAGCTGTGATGGCAGCTATGCCTGAACTCGTCCTGCTCGATACCGAAGAACCACTGGGCCTCGACGAGGTCGTCGCGGTCGCTCGCCGCGACGTCCCGGTCCGGCTCACCGAGGCGGCCAGAGCCGGCGTGCACGATTCCCTCGCTCACGTCGGGGCGCTGGCCGAGGCCAGCACCCCGACCTACGGGGTGTCCACCGGCTTCGGTGCGCTGGCCATTCGGGACATTCCGCGTGAGCGCCGGGCCGCGCTGCAGCGTTCGCTGATCCGCTCGCACGCCGCCGGCGCCGGTGCCGAGGTGGAACGGGAGGTGGTGCGCGCGCTGATGCTGCTGCGGCTGCGCACACTCGCCGGCGGGCACAGCGGGGTGCGGATCGAGACGTTGGACGCCCTAGCCGGGCTGCTCAACGCCGGCATCACCCCGGTGGTGCATGAGTACGGCTCGCTGGGCTGTTCCGGTGACCTCGCGCCGCTTTCCTCGGTGGCCCTAGCGATGATGGCGGAGGGCCAGGTGCGTGACTCGGACGGGACGCTCCGCCTGGCCGCCGAGGTTATGGCCGAGGCCGGGGTGAAACCGGTCGAGCTGGTCGAGAAGGAAGGTCTGGCGCTGATCAACGGTACCGACGGGATGCTGGGCATGCTGGTGCTCGCCGCGACTGACCTCCACCGGCTGCTGGACATGACTGACCTCACCGCCGCGATGAGCGTGGAGGCGCTACTAGGCACTGACCGGGTGTTCGCGCCGGACCTGCAGGCGCTGCGCCCGCACCCCGGGCAGGCACTGTCCGCCGCGCGGATGACCGCTTTCCTGGACGGTTCAGCGATCATATCCAGCCACCGGAGCCCGGACTGCAACCGCGTGCAGGACGCCTACTCGCTGCGCTGTGCCCCACAGGTGCATGGCGCGGCGCGGGACACCCTGACGCACGCCGAACTGGTCGCCGGCCGAGAACTGGCTTCGATCATTGACAACCCGGTGGTGCTGGCCGACGGACGGGTGGAGTCCAACGGCAACTTCCACGGCGCGCCGTTGGCCTACGTGCTGGATTTCCTGGCCATTTGCGTGGCCGACGTGGCCAGCATGGCCGAGCGGCGCACCGACCGGATGCTCGACGTCGCCCGTTCGCACGGCTTACCGCCGTTCCTGGCCGATGACCCGGGGGTCGACTCCGGGTACATGATCGCGCACTACACCCAGGCCGCTGTGGTGTCCGAGCTCAAGCGGCTAGCGGTGCCGGCCTCGGTGGACTCCATTCCCACCAGCGCGATGCAGGAGGATCACGTCTCCATGGGCTGGTCGGCCGCTCGCAAACTGCGCCGCGCGCTGGCCGGGCTGACCACCGTGCTGGCCATCGAACTGATCACCGCCGCCCGAGCGCTGGACCTGCGCGCTCCACTCACCCCCGCCCCGGCCACCGCCGCCGCTGTCGCCCGCCTGCGTGAGGTGGTCGCCGGCCCGGGCCCCGACCGTCACTTGGCGCTGGAGATCGCCGCCGCCGAACAACTCATCGCCGAATGGGACCAGTAACATGCCAAGCACACCGATCATTCGCGCCGCCCGCGGCACCGCGCTGACCGCCCGTGCCTGGGCCACCGAAGCGCCGCTGCGGATGCTGCACAACAATCTCGACCCCGAGGTCGCCGAACGCCCGAGCGACTTGGTGGTCTACGGCGGCACCGGCCGCGCCGCCCGGGACTGGCCCAGCTTCCACGCCATCACCCGCGAGCTGACCGCTTTAAAAATGGACGAGACGCTGCTGGTGCAGTCTGGCCGACCGGTGGGCGTGCTGCGCACCCACGAGTGGGCACCCCGGGTACTGATCGCCAACTCCAACCTGGTGCCCGACTGGGCCAACTGGTCGGAGTTCCGCCGGCTGGAAGCGGCTGGGTTGACCATGTACGGGCAGATGACCGCCGGCTCGTGGATCTACATCGGCACCCAGGGCATCGTGCAGGGCACTTACGAGACGTTCGCGGCGGTGGCCGACAAGCGCTTCGGCGGCTCGCTGGCCGGCACCCTCACCGTGACCGCTGGGCTGGGCGGCATGGGCGGTGCGCAGCCGCTGGCGGTCACGTTGAACGGCGGGGTCGTGCTGGTCGTGGAATGCGACCCGGCTCGGGCCAAGCGGCGGGTGGCGCACCGCTACCTAGACGAGATCGCGGACAACCTCGACCAGGCCATCACGGAAGTGACCGAGGCGAAAAGGACCCGGACCGCGCTGTCCGTCGGTGTGATCGGCAACGCTGCCGAGGTCCTGCCCGAGCTGCTGCGCCGGGGCGTCGAGGTGGACATCGTCACCGACCAGACCAGCGCGCACGACCCGCTGGCCTATCTGCCGCGCGGGGTGGACCTGGCCGACTGGCACGACTACGCGGAGAAGAAGCCCGACGAGTTCACCGACCGGTCGCGCGAGTCGATGGCCGAGCACGTGGGAGCCATGCTGGGTTTCCTGGACGCCGGCGCGGAGGTGTTCGACTACGGCAACTCGCTGCGCGGGGAAGCCAAGCTCGGCGGCTGCGAGCGGGCATTCGATTACCCCGGGTTCGTGCCCGCCTACATCCGCCCGCTGTTCTGCGCGGGGAAGGGCCCGTTCCGCTGGGTCGCGCTGTCCGGTGACCCGGCCGACATCGCCGCCACCGACCGCGCGATCCTGGAACTGTTCCCGGAGAACGAGTCCCTGGCCCGCTGGATCAAATTGGCTGGTTCGCGGATCGCCTACCAGGGACTGCCGGCCCGGATCTGCTGGTTGGGGTACGGCGAACGGCATCTGGCTGGCTTGCGGTTCAACGAGATGGTGGCCGCCGGGGAGCTGTCCGCGCCGGTGGTGATCGGTCGTGACCACCTGGACTGCGGTTCGGTGGCCTCGCCCTACCGGGAGACCGAGGCGATGGCCGACGGCTCGGACGCTATCGCGGACTGGCCGCTGCTCAACGCGCTGGTCAACACCGCCTCCGGGGCGAGCTGGGTGTCGATCCACCACGGCGGCGGAGTCGGCATCGGGCGGTCCATCCACGCCGGGCAGGTCATTGTGGCCGATGGCACCGCGCTGGCGGCTGAGAAGATCGAGCGGGTGCTCACCAACGACCCGGCGATGGGCGTGCTGCGGCACGTCGACGCCGGTTACGCGGACGCGCTCGCGGTGGCCGCCGACCGGGGCGTGCGGATCCCGATGGTTCGGTATGACGGTAGCCATTTGCGCCGGTGAGTGACTATTGGTGTGAACGGGCCTGGCTCCCGGACGGGGTTGCCGCGCGGGTCCTGGTCCGCTGCGATAACACCGGAATGATCACCGAAGTGGTGGCCGGCGCCGAGCCCGTGCGCGGTGCCGAACGGCTGGACGGCTTGGTGTTTCCCGGGTTCGCCAACGGGCACTCGCACGCCTTCCACCGGGCATTGCGCGGCCGCACCCACAGCGGCGGCGGCGACTTCTGGACCTGGCGGGACGCGATGTATCGGCTGGCCGGGAGATTGGACCCGCAGCGCTACCATCGGCTGGCCCGGCTGGTGTACGCGGAGATGGCGGTAGCCGGCTACGTGGTCGTCGGCGAATTTCACTACCTGCACCACCCGCCCGGCGGCGGCCGGTATGCCAACCCAAACGCGATGGGGGAGGCCCTGCTCGCGGCGGCGACCGACGCCGGGATCCGGATCACCCTGCTAGATACCTGCTACCTGGCCGGCGGGTTGACCACGTCTGGCTACCAACCCCTGTCCGGGCACCAAAGGCGGTTCGGCGACGGTGACGTGGCCGGCTGGGCCCGCCGCCTCACCGACCTGACCGACCGCCCGGGCGCTCGGATCGGCGCGGCGGCGCACTCGGTCCGCGCGGTGCCCGCCGATCAGCTACCGGCGTTCGCGCACGCCGCTGGTGACCGGCCGCTGCACGTGCACCTGTCCGAACAACCAGCGGAGAACGAAGCCTGCCTCGCCGTGCACGGCCGCACCCCCACCGAGCTGCTGGCCGACGCATGCCTGCTCGGCCCGGATACGACCGCTGTGCACGCCACCCACCTGACCCGCAAGGACATCATGCTGCTCGGCGACTCCGGCACCACCGCCTGCTTCTGCCCGACCACCGAGGCCGACCTGGCCGACGGCATCGGGCCCGCGCGGGAGCTGGCCGACGCCGGCAGCCCGATCAGCCTCGGCAGCGATCAGCACGCCGTGATCGACCCGCTGGCCGAAGCCCGCGCATTGGAGCACGGCCAACGGCTGCGCACCGGGGTGCGGGGCCAGTTCACCCCTGGCGAACTGCTCGCGGCCGCCACCGCGCACGGCCATGACAGCCTGGGTTGGCCGGGCGGCGGACGGATTGCCGTCGGTGCCCCTTGCGACCTGGTGGCGCTGTGCACCGACACGCCCCGTACCGCCGGTGCCAGCCCCGAGCAGCTGATCCTCGCCGCATCCGCCGCCGACGCGCGGTCCGTGGTGGTCAGCGGCCGGGTGGTAGCGCGGGGCGGTGTGCATCTGGCCCTCGGCGACATAGGCCCGCGGCTGGCGGATGTGATCGAGGAGCTCTGGACGGCGTGAGCGTCCTGATCACCGGGATCGGTGAGCTGACCACGAACGACGACGAACTGGGCGTACTCACCGACGCCGCCGTGGTGCTGGACGGCGCCCGGGTCGCCTGGGCCGGGCCGGCACGCCACGCCCCCGCCGCCGGCGAGCGGATCGACGTCGACGGCCGGGCCGTGCTGCCCGGCTGGGTGGACAGCCACACCCACCTGGTCTTCGCCGGTGACCGCACCGCCGAGTTCACCGCCCGGATGGCCGGTGAGCCCTACCGGGCTGGCGGCATCGCGGTCACTGTCGCGGCCACCCGCGCGGCTTCCGACGCCACGCTCGCCGCGGCGTTGCGCCAACACGTGGCCGAGGCGCTCGCCCAAGGCACTACCTATCTGGAGACCAAGACTGGTTATGGGCTGACGGTGCCGGACGAAGCCCGCGCCGCGAAGCTCGCCGCCGCCCAGGTGGACGAGGTGACCTTCCTCGGCGCGCACCTCGTGCCGCCCGGTGTGCCCGCCGACGACTACGTCGATTTGGTGCGTGGCCCGATGCTCGATGCGGTGGCCCCGCATGTGCGCTGGGCGGACGTGTTCTGCGAAACTGGTGTGTTCGATGCTGATCAGTCGCGCGCGGTGCTGACTGCGGCGGCGCGGCGCGGGCTGGGCTTGCGGGTGCACGGCAACCAGCTCGGGCCAGGCCCCGGGGTGGCGCTGGCGGTCGAGCTAGGCGCGGCCAGCGTGGACCACTGCACCTACTTGAGCGGGACCGACCTCGACGCCCTAGCCGGCTCGGATACCGTGGCCACCCTGCTGCCGGCCTGCGACCTGTCCACTCGTCAGCCGCTTCCCCCGGCCCGCGCCTTGCTGGACGCCGGTGTCACGGTGGCGTTGGCCACCAACTGCAACCCCGGCTCGTCGTACACGTCGTCCATGGCGTTCTGCGTGGCCACCGCCGTGCTGCAGATGCGGATGAGCGTGGCCGAGGCGGTCCGGGCGGCGACCTGGGGCGGGGCGCGGGCACTGCGCCGAGACGTCGGCCCGGACGCGGTCGGGGTGCTGCGCCCCGGTGCCCGCGCGGACGTGCACGTGCTCAACGCCCCGTCGATCACCCACCTGGCCTACCGCCCCGGAGTCCCGTTAACCTGGGCCGTCTGGCGCGCCGGGGCGCGAGTTCGCGGTACGACTCATTCGATCTGGTAATCGCGATCGGCGGCATCGGTGATGAGCATGTGGCCGGGGGCGTGGGTGATGGCGAACGGCGGGCGGGAGGCCATCAGCACCGCCTGCGGGGTGACTCCGCAGGCCCAGAAGACCGGCGTTTCGCCGGGGCACACCTCGATCGGGTCGCCGAAGTCGGGGTGGGCGAGGTCAGGGATACCCAGCGCGGCTGGGTCGCCGACGTGCACCGGAGCGCCGTGCGCGGCGGGCGTGCGGGCGGTGACCTTGACCGCGGTGTCCAGCAGGTGATCCGGAGTGGGCCGCATCGACACGACCAGCGGTCCGTGCAGCTGACCGGCGGGGCGGCAGGCTCGGTTGGTGCGGTACATCGCGACGTTGCGGTGGGTGGCAATGTGCCGTAGCGGCACACCGGCGGCCAGCAGCGCCGTTTCAAAGGTGAAGCTGCAGCCGATGAGCAGAGCCACGAGATCGTCGCGCCACAGCTCAATGACCGCGGTGGGTTCGTCGACCAACTCTCCATCGCGCCAGACCCGGTAGCGGGGCAGGTCGGTGCGCAGGTCCGCCCCGGTGGCCAGCACCGTGCGCGGCACGCCGCGATCGGTGACGTCGAGCACCGGGCACGGTTTCGGGTTGCGCAGACAGAACAGCAGCACGTCGTAGGCCCAGTCGGCGGGCACA
The DNA here is from genome assembly GCA_019244295.1 of Pseudonocardia sp. GTDB lineage: Bacteria > Actinomycetota > Actinomycetes > Mycobacteriales > Pseudonocardiaceae > Pseudonocardia. The sequence continues at coordinate 13,361 of JAFASX010000056.1, read as the reverse complement.
GCGACCAAGTTGGCCTGGGTGGCGCCGGTGCACCAGCCCGTGGTGGGACTGATCACGCCCAACCGGAACCGGGCGCGGGCCTGCGCGGGGGAGAGGCTGGATGTGTCGACCGTGCTGGCTGTCATACCACCGTTGTAGCCTGGTTCGCTCACCCCGGTGTTGGGGATTGCTGGCTCAAACCGCGGATCAGCCGATGCACGGAACGTAGCGGCTCCCGGTACCTGTACGCCGATGCGCTGGTAGTTGATCCTTCCGTGCGATTGTGGGCGTTGCGACCGTGGAGCTGAGAGGGCGGCATGCCATCCTCACGGCCATGGGAGACAAAACGCGGGTGTCCTCGACCACGCGCATCGCGGCAAGCCCGGAAGCGGTGTACGCGTTGGTGAGCGACCTGCCCAGGATGGGTGAGTGGAGCCCGGAGAACACCGGTGGCCAGTGGGTGGGCGGGGCGACCGGCCCGGCCAAGGGCGCCAAGTTCAAGGGCACCAACGCCAACGGCAAGAAGAAGTGGTCGACTATGGTCACGGTTACTGACGCATCGACGCCACGCCGGTTCGCGTTCAGCACCGTCCTCGGCCCGAAGACGTTCGCGGAGTGGTCTTATGAGATTACTCCGATTGATGGCGGCACGGCATGCGAGGTCACCGAGACCTGGGTGGATGGCCGTGGGCCGGTTGCGTCGACCATTGGCAAAGTTATATCCGGAGTGGGCGACCGAGTCGCGCACACCAAGTCGATGATCGATACCACGTTGGCCCGGCTGAGGGCGACCGCTGAGTCTCAGGCTAAATAGTAGTTATCGAGTCTCTCGATCCAAAAGACGCTTCACCGCGGCGACCAGCGGCGGTACATCCTCCGCCACGGTCGCCGCAATCACGCCGTACACCGTGTCAAAATAACGATGAGCCAGGTGGTCTCGCATCCGTGCCACGTCCACCCATGGAATATAACCGAGCCCCAACGCGTGCCTGGCGAATCATCGACCCCGGACTAACATCCACCGTGGCAGGCAATCATGGATTGTCTATGCCCTTCGCGACAGCTCAGGCGACCGCGGCGAGTGGGCTCGACTGGGAGAACTGAGTGCGGTAAAGCTCGGCGTAGCGGCCGTGCCGGGCCAGCAGCGCTTCGTGGGTTCCGCGCTCGACGATCCGGCCGTCTTCCACCACTAAGATCAGGTCGGCGGCCCGGATGGTGGACAGCCGGTGCGCGATCACGATCGCCGTGCGGCCATCCATTGCCTCTGCAAGCGCGGCCTGCACGGCGGCCTCGGAGGTGGAATCCAACGCGGCGGTGGCCTCGTCCAAGATGACCACCCGAGGCCGAGCCAGCAGCATCCGGGCGATGGTCAGCCGCTGGCGCTCGCCGCCGGACAGCCGGTAGCCGCGCTCACCGACCACTGTGTCCAACCCGTCGGGCAGCGAGTTCACCAGGTCAGCTAGCCGGGCCCGGCGCAGCGCGTCCCGGAGCTCGGCTTCGGCGGCATCCGGCCGGGCCAGCAGCAGGTTCGAGCGGATCGACTCGTGGAACAGGTGCCCGTCCTGGGTCACGAACCCGACCGTGGCGCGCAGTGAGTCGAACGACAGCTCCCGCACGTCGATCCCGCCCAGCCGCACCGCGCCGGAGTCCACGTCGTAGAGCCGCGCGAGCAGCTGGGCCACCGTCGACTTGCCCGCGCCTGACGAGCCAACCAGCGCCACCAGTTGACCGGACTCGGCGCGGAACGACACGTCATGTAGTACCTCGGTCCCTTCTCGGCTGTCCAGCACAGCGACCTCCTCGAGCGAGGCCAGCGAGACCTTGTCAGCGGCGGGGTAGCCGAAGCGCACGCCGTCGAGCTCCACTGAGACCGGGCCGTCCGGGACGACCTGGGCGTTCGGCCGCTCAGCTAACAGCGGCACCAAGTCGAGTACCTCGAACACCCTCTGGAAGCTGACGATCGCGCTCATCACGTCGACTCGGGCGCCGGCCAGCGACGTGAGCGGCGCGTACAGACGGGTGAGCAGCAGCGCCAAGGACACCACCGCGCCGGGCTCTAGCCGCCCGTGCAGCGCTAGGTAGCCGCCCAACCCGTACACCAGCGCTAACGCGAGCGCTGAGACCAGCGTCAACGAGGTGACGAACGCGGTTTGTGCCATCGCGGTGCGTACCCCGATGTCTCGGACTTTCGCCGCCCGGGTCGCGAAGGCGACTGATTCGTCGGCCGGCCGGCCGAACAACTTGACCAAAGTCGCCCCGGGCGCGGAGAAGCGTTCGGTCATCTGGGTGGTCATGGCTGTGTTGTGTTCGGCGGCTTCGCGGCTCAGCTGGGCCAACCGAGTTCCCGTCCGGCGGGCCGGCAGCACGAACATCGGCAGCAGCACGAGGGCTAACGCGGTGATCTGCCAGGAGATTTCGACCATTGCGATCAGCGTCAACGCCAGGGTGACCAGGTTGCTGGCCAGCCCGGACAGGGTGTTGCTGAATGCCCGCTGCGCGCCGAGCACGTCGTTGTTCAGCCGGCTGACCAGGGCCCCCGTGCGGGTGCGGGTGAAGAACGCCACGGGCATCCGCTGCACGTGGTCGAACACGGCGGTCCGCAGGTCCAAGATCAAACTTTCGCCGAGGGTCGCCGACAGCCACTGCGAGAACACCCCGAACCCGGCCTCGGCCAGCGCGATACCGGCGATGAGCAGGGCCAGCCAGACCACAACGGCAGGCTCGGCTCGCCGGGTCATGGCGTCGACCACTTGCCCGGCCAGCACTGGGGTAGCCACGGCGGTGACTGAGGTCACCACGCTGACCGTCAGGAACGCGGCGAGTCGGATGCGGTGTGGGCGGGCGAAACGGCCGATCCGGCGCAGCGCATCCCCGGAGAGCGGCCTCCGCTCGCGGGATGCGTGGACAGCGTTGTACATAGCCGTCCACGCGGTGGATTCCATGTTCATGACTTAAGACGATAAAAGCTCAAGTATTATTAAGGTCAAGAGTCCACTGGTCTGAGCTCATCCCGCGTGAGCGGACGGGGCTCAACCGGAGACCGCGCTACCGACGGTGAGCGCGCCTATCGGCTTGGGCCGTCGATGCTCGTAGAACTCGTCCGCCTCGGTGAGGGTGAATCCGGCCGCGGTCAGCAGCTCGACGATCGGGCGGGTGAGGTGACAGCCACCGAAGAGCCGTTTGTGGGTGGGTTCGAGCCGACGTTGCCATCGCCGAACGCTCTCGTCTGGCGCCAGGCCGTGCTCGACGAAATGCAGGGTGGCGCCGGGCTTGAGCACCCGGCGTATCTCGGCCAGCGCGGCTGCTGGGTCGGGGATCGTGCACATGGTCCAGGTGGACAACGCCGCGTCGCAACTGCTGTCGGGTAGCGGCAAGGACTGTCCATCGAGGCCTACCCGCCCCACCGACACACGGGTCGCGTTCAGCCGTGATCTGGCCAGTTTCCAGCCGAGGTCGGCCGGTTCGACGGCGGCCACCCGGACCACGCCTGTGGGGTAGAACGGAACGTTGAGTCCGCTGCCGAAACCGATCTCGACGACCTCGCCCGCCAAATCCGCGCAGACCCGGCGGCGCAATCGGTCATTCCGCTTGGCGCCGCACACCAGGTTAGTGATTCGCGGCAGCACCCGCTCCCCGTAAAATCCCATGTCATACCTCGTTGACGGCCTGGAGTTCAGCCGCTATGGCCACCACGACACCGTCACCCCAAAACCACGCCCAGTAATCGGGACGCTCCCGGTGATTGAACTCAGTTTGTTACTCGGCGGTTGGCTTCGGTTCGGGGTGCGTCTCTTGGTCCGCGTGTAAACCGCTGACCTCGGACTTCAGGATGCGCGCCGAGCGGCCGAGGCTGCGGGCGGCGTCAGGTAGCCGTTTCGCCCCGAACAGCAGTACCAGCAGGGCGATGACGATGATCCAATGGGTCGGGCTCATAGCTCCGGACAGCATGACGCCAGGATAGGGCCTGATCCCGGGGACCGTCACCAGCTGATGGAAGATCACCTTACGATGCGTTTGGCTCCCGGGCTGGACTCCAGCGCGCGTCGCACGCCCATCGGCAACACCGCGCCCCGGCGCAGGGTGTCCGCGTCGATCGATACCGGGCGGTAAGGCAGCGAGCCGAGTCGCTTGGTCATCTGCCGTACCGGGTTGGCCACGATCGTCGAACAACCGGTCAGAAAAGCCCGCTCGTGTTCGCCTGAGTCGTAGTACACGACGGAGGGGAAGACCTCCTGGTAGCACCGTACCGAGCTCAGCAGTGTGTCGTCGGGCCACAGTGTTGGACAGCCAGCCTGGCCGACCACCACCCCGCCCGGGGTGAGCACGGCCGCTGCCTTGTTCAAACCCGCTGCCTTGTTCAGACACTGTGCCCGCTGTCCGTCCTGGCGCTTGCCGGGCCGGTCGATGACTACCACGTCGTAGCGACGATCGGTGTCGGTGAGGTACTGCCAGCCGTCGGCGTAGTGCACCGCCACCGGACCCTCGCCGCGGCCGGCCGCTTGTTCGGCGTCGACTAGCTCGTGATCGGTGTAGCCATACGGCAGCAGCCTGGCGCAGGCTCGCACACACTCGACGTCGATGTTCACGTGATCCACCCGCCGTGCCCCGGCGGCAATAGCGAGCTGGGAGATCACCCCCTCGGGGGAACCTATTACCAACACGTCCTGGACCCGCCAAGCCAACAAAAGCGCCGGCACCATCAGCGCCTCGTGGTAGGCAAGCTGGCGGGCCTCGCTGCTGTACCGTTCCCGATCACAGAAAAGAGTCACTCCGTGCACGGTGCGGCCGATCAGCACATCCTGGTGAGCGGTCCGTGCCGACCACAGCACCTCATCGACATCCCAGATCCGATGTATCCCCGGGGACAGCGGCTCGCTCACTTTCCGGGCCGGGCCCGCCGTTGGTCGGGTCACGCTCTCCCGGCGCAGCTCGACGGCACCGAGCCGGCGGGCCAGTAACTCGGCCGCAAGTTCGGGGTCGACCGCATCCCCGCAAGTAAACACGTCGACGAACGCGCTGCCGTGCTGGGGCCAGGTGTGCACCGATGCATGCGACTCGGCTAGCACCGCCAGCACAGTCAGCCCCCTCTGCTCGATCCGGTGCACCACCGTCTGCAGCACGGTGGCTCCGGACTCGCTCAGCGCCGCGATCAGCGCGGCCTGCATCGTCGGCTCATCGCTAAGCCACTGGGGGTTCACCCCGATCAGCTCGGCCAGCACGTGCCGTCCAGCGAACGGGCGCCCGGTCATGTGACCACCTTGGAGCTTCTGATCTCCAGCTCGTTGAACGTGTTCACCACAACCTCAAATCGCATGGTGTGGAACGGCGCAAGATCGACGGGTAGGTGCCCACTGATCAAGGGACGGCAACGCGCGACCAGCATGTGTCGGCCGGCATAGGCTGGAATGCGGACGCTGTCCCCGAGCGAGAGCTTGGCGGCGCGGCGGGCGTCGAGATACAGCTGGACGCGGCGGCCCGCTCCAGGGGACAGTGTCAGCGGCCGGTGAATGATCAGCTCTCCAGCTTGTTCGGCTGAGCCGTGTGGTTCAGCAGGACAGTTCTTGACCGTCGTGGTGGCCAGTCTGGCGATGCGGCGGAAGAGGTTGATCATGGTAACTCCTGCGTAAGGCGGCTCGGCACGAGTGTCGAACGACTCCAAGAATTGATACCGCACTCAAGCCGTTTAGCCGCTTGGCGAGTCTACAAGACTTCCGGGAGCAGTTCCAAGCGGTCACAAGGGGCGATGCCTCGTTTGAGTTCACGACCGAGCTACACAATCGCGCCAAATCGATATGCAAGCGAGGGGTCCTTCTCATGCCCGCTCAGTTCCGACCGGACAACTCGCTCGATCACAGATGATGGGCAACTGAGTGAGGCTCGTTGCTTGTGCCTGGACGGCGACGCTGATGGAGTGTGTCGGCCTGGCGACGCACTCGTCACTTATGAATGTCGCGACGGCGCCACCGGATAAATCGTCAGCGTACTTAGCGCAGCTCACCTAACCGAGTGATCTGGGAGGAGATGTGGTAATCGCTCCCGTCTGGGGCTGACTGCCACGCTGACATGGTGATCAACAGTACGTCATGGTGGTTGCAGCTTGATCAAAGCAGCGTGATGTACTGTTGATCATCGGTATGGTGTGGTAGAACTACCGCGCTGGGTGGGAATCGGCGCGGCATTGTTTATGGTAATCGTTGCTGGCTGGAAAGTGGTGGGGCTGCCGCTGTTAGTAGTCGAAATGAAATAGCTTATCCATTTGGAGGTATTTGTTGGGCATTTGGCCTGCGATGATGCTAACTTTAGTGGATTTGTTGTTCTATTCCGGCCCCCTTAGGAAAGTCAAGGACGGAATATCAAGACATACTTAGCGACCGGCAGCTGACCGCGTCAACGAGGTCGTCCGGCTGGGTTGGTCACTACAGCGGCAACCCGAGGGTTTCAGCCGCGATGATGAGACCATACGACAAGGCTTTTATGCGGGCGGGAGTCAAGATGAGAATGCCGTGGGAGCGGCCATAGAGCCACCGTCTCCATCGGCCGACTTGCCAAAACTCGCAAGTCTTGGAGGGCTCCATCCCGCAGCGTCTTGGGCATGACGACCCACCAGACGCCCGCCCGTCACTATCGCGACGTCCTGCTCTCCGCCGAGACAGAAGAGGTCATGCGGCGCGGCAACATCATCCCCGCCGATGGCACCCCCACACAGCTCCTCGAGTTCGTCTCATGGCGATTGGCCGAACGCGACGCCGCCTGGGCGCCGCCCCATCGAGCCGTCGCCTTCGCCGACGAGTTCGTGGCCGACATGCTGGCTGGCAGGCTGACCTCGGCAGCCCGCGCTGACCAACATGTGGCAGGCCGACCGACCGTTCGCGTCGTGACAGTGCGGCGACCCCGGCGTCATCTCCCTTGACTGCTTCAACACCCGGAATCCACTCGCCAGCGTCTCCCCGTACGTGACCACCGCTCCATGTGCCGAGGTCGGACTCGCCCCTGATGACACCTGCCTCTTCGCCTACGTCAACGCGGCCGCCTTCGCGACCTCCACCACGCGAGAGGCTATCGACTACGCCGGGATCGCACGGACGGTTGGCCTGGCCGTGCGCGGCCTGGACGACCTCTTGGACGCGGATGTTGACCACCTTGGCCACGCGCTCAGTCGCTCGCTGGCGTGGGCCAAGCGCCGGATCGGCATCGGCCTCCGCGGTTTCGCGGACCTGCTGTTGTGGCAGGGCATCACCTATGCATCGCCGCTGAGCCTGGACATTCTCGGAAACGTGCTGTCCGTAATGCAGTCTGGGCGGGCGGCAATCCTCCTACACGCCAACACGAGCATTGAGCCCTTCCTGGTCGACCCGCGTCGCACAGCGCTCACCGCAGGGCTGCGGCGGCACGCCGCTACGATGGACGACGGGGTTTCTCAGGCTGGAGCTCCGGCGCTGCGCAAGAAGACGCGAAGCGTTACGCGATTCGAGTACTCTGTCGGCGTGTGGTCCCTCGCCAACCAGCTCGAGATGCCACTTGAACGGCAGGTCACGGCCTTACTGCACGACGCTACACATACGGCCTTCAGTCATACCGCTGATTACCTTTTCTACAACCGGGCCGAGGACTTCCATGAAAAGCAACTCGGACGACTGATGAGCGATCAGGAAGTCTGCCGTCTCATTGCCCCAGGCACTGCGCGCGATTCTGACGACCATCACGGATCGCCCGTTCTGGTTGAAGCTGATAGATGCACCAAGTTTCAACCTGAGCCGAACTGATGTACGCCTAGGGGCGGCAGAGGGTGGCTGTCGGCGGCAGGCCCAAGAACTTCACACCATTCGGCCGGCACACGGCCCGTAGCCTCGTCTTAACCTTGTTGGAGGCGGAGCTTATGTGATCACTCTGGGACTGATTACATATACTGATTACACATTTTTCATGCCGTGGTAAGCAGTACGGGTAGCTCAGCGAGGGAATCTATTGTCAGGTCAGGTGGGATCGAGACTGGACCGGTGGGTGCCGGTGAGCCTGGCTTCAGTAGATAGCCCCAGGCGCCGCGGCGTATCCATGCGGTTCGGATGCCAGCCGCCGCTGCGGGTGCGATGTCGTTATCGAGTCGATCGCCGACGTAGACAATCTCGTGTGGCCGATAACCGGACACCTCGATAAGCTTTTCGAAGAACGCAACATCGGGTTTGGACACACCCCAGTCGTCTGACATCGCGATGATGTCGACTGGGAGGTTGAGTTCCCGGATGAACCGTCCGGCGCGGGTTGTCTGGTTACCGGCGATACCGACCTGGAGACCGGCCTCCAGCAATAATTCCAGGCATGGACGAACATCCGGGTAGAGGTCATCCGCGTTGAGGTATTCTCCAAGGCCAGCGTCGATGCGTGCCTGACGTTCCTTGTGTAGATCGAATCCGGGTCGAAAGTACTGGAACGTCTCCCGGTAGTCGCCGCCGCGCTGGATGACGGCGCCGAAAACCGCGGAGAAGGTATGCCGCGGGACTCCGAGCCAGTCAGCCCACGCACCGTACTCACGACTTTCGTCAACGAGCACCTCACCCACGTCGAACCAGACAGCGTTGACCCGCATCCGCGCACCTCCTCGTTTGGTCACTCGCGTAGCGTGTTGACCGTGTTCGTCCAGTCATAGAGACGCTCATCCAACTCACGTACGCATCTCTCATCCTGCCACGGCCGCAACGAACGACGCACGTCTCGGATTCGGTCCATGGCGGTCGCGTACCATTGAAGACTGAGATCGTCAAGAGCGTGGTGTAGATGGCCGCAACAGGACTCGTAGTCATTTTGGCTGACCTTCGCGGCCGCGAGATCAGCCGAAATAATCGCCCGCTGTTTGGTTTCAGCGGACGGAATCTCGGCGTGTGCGCGCAACAGGTTCGTTTCCGCGCGCTTGAAATGACCCGCCTTGAACTCGACATTCCCTTTGAAGGCCGCCAGGCGAACGAGACTGAACCAATCCATCCACGCCACAGCGGGCTGTGCTTCGGCCTCGATCAGTCGCGACTCCGCCCGACTGATCAGCGCCAGCGCGTCCTTGATATCTCCACAAAGCGTGGCGCATTCCGCGTCGACGCAATCAAGCCAGGCCCACAGCAATCCGGGTGCCTCAGCGCGCCGAGCGTATGTTCGCGCGGCCATGAGCCGATCGGACGCCCCATCCCGGTCCCCCGCCCAACCCGGAACGAACGCCGCGTGCCCGAGGATGGCAGCGCCCAGCAAGAAGTCCTCGGCCTCACCGGCGAATTGAAGCGCCCGAACCAGCGGCTCAGATGCGGTATCTCGCTGACCAAGGTCGAAAAACTCGATCCGGCCAGCAAGCAGGCTCGACTCCGCCAGAGCGTGAGCCAGCACGCTCCGCGCAGCCCCGACCATCCCCGGAAGCAGCCGCTGGCCCAGACGAACATTCTCGACCACGGCACCATGCAGCACCGCCGGATCCGCCACCCAGTAGAGCTTTCGATGAGCCTCAGCTATTTCGGCGAAGCTCGCCGCCACTGACGATTGGCCTTGCGGCGACGCCTGGGTCACTGGTGCCGAGTTAGCCGATGACCGCACCCAGCTGTCGGTTGCCCGACGAGCACTGCCCACGGTCAGCGCGCCTTCCTCTCGCGTCGGGCTCAGCCCGAGGTCCTCCATGCCAAGCCCGAGTACGCGGGTAAGAACCTGCTGATGGTGCGACTGCGGCCAGGGCGGGCTCTCGGACTCCCATCGCCGGACCTGACGCTCTCCGACGCTGACGCCCCGAAGCCCGAGATCACGGGCTGCCAGGTTAAGCGCGTCCGCGAGCGCGCGCTGGGAGCCGTAGCCCTTCGCCAGCCGCGCAGCCTTGAGCTTGTGATTCCCCGCCGGCCTGCCCACTCGGATTGACCTCCTCCGCTCGACCTATAGGACGTTAGTTGCCAGTAGACCGGTCATCAACTCGTCTGAAGGTCCTCTTTAAGGCCTACTACAGGACCCGATGCTCCGTCACGATGTGCCGAGAACAAAGTGGCACCACGAAGCAGACTTCGCTGATCAGAGGAGGTGAGGCGGGTGAACGACATGTCGGCGAGCGGTCGTGGGTCCGGGTCCGTGACATGCGGCGTCGATGTGGTCGAGGCGGCTGCGGAGCTGCTGGTGTGATCCAGCGGCGGCGGATGGCGGACGTTGGCCGCCGATCATGTTGACGACGGTACTGGGCGCTGCGCGGGTTGTCGCTCGTCATCCAGCGGCTCGCCGTCGTGGCCGTGCACCCTGAGCGCCATCGCTCGGCGCTCCCAGGAACTGGCCCACCGTGACGCCGGCCAACCAGTCGTCATCGAGTCTGCACGCAACCGCGGCCGAACACACTGAGCCAACGGACCAGCGGGGCCGCTCGCCGTCGTTGGATCCGCCGCCGATCCCGCCTCCTAAGGTCACCAAAGAGACTAGCCACGAGGGAGGAAAGCCATAGGAGACCACGACAAGCCGAAAGACCCGCGCGAGATCTCATCGACCACACCGGCATCGCGCGGCGTGTACAGGTCACGACGCCACAAACCCGCCCGCTCCGCCTGGCCCGTCCAGTATCAGATACTCAACACATGGCCATCACCAGCGGTGGATTTGATACTACGCGCCGAGCGTAGAACCTCGACATTCGACATCGACGCCACGAAAAAACAGGAAATGCTCGCCCTGTACGTCGACGACGAAGAGCATGGTGGCGGCTCAACCAACAGTGCCACCGGCGTGCCAACGGCTGTCAGCATGGTACGGATCGTGGTGGAAATATGGCAGATCGTGCCTCAGAACAGCCGCAATTCAACGTATTGTGAACCGTAATCGCTGGTGGTAGGTGTAGGGGCCGGGAATGCAGCTCTTCCTAAACCGTGTGTCGCAGGTTCGATTCCTGCCAGAGGCACACAGAACATGAGAACCGATCCCGGGCCGGATGGGTCTGTCCAGCGAACGGTGTAACTCGATCGTGTTATTTTATTTGCGTCCGGCGGACAGACGCCCGTCGAAGGTGATCTCGAAGGCGTTCAAGGCCGCTTTCCACCGGTTGGACCAGCGTTGCTGTCCCTTCCCAGTAGGATTCAAACTTATCAGTGCAGGATAAACGCACTTCGACGCTGCCTGCTCGGTCGGAAATGCCCACGGGCATTGACCGCATGCCGAATCTGGGCTCCGCAGGTCAGAGTGTGGTCAGAGTTCCAGTACCTGTAAAGCTCACTCAATTACAAGACACTAGACGCTCGCCGCGATGAGCGTGCGGCCCCGATCGAAATCGGTCGTTCAGACGAGACGGGTTGCGGTTGTAGGCAAGCAACAACAGTCGATCACCTAACCGGAGCCGGTGTCGATCACCGACACCGAATCCGAGCCAGAGTTGGTGATGTAGGCGCGGCGGCCGTCAGGGGCGATCGCCACCCCAAAAGGATTCGTTCCGACGGGGATGGTGGCGGTGACGCTGCTGGTCGCGGTGTCGATCACCGACACCGAGCCCGAGCGGTTGTTGGCGACGTAGGCGTGGCGGCCGTCAGGGGCGATCGCCACCCCCGCAGGAAACGATCCGACGGGGATGGTGGCGGTGACGCTGCTGGTCGCGGTGCCGATCACCGACACCGAGCCCGTCGAGTTGTAGTTGGTGATGTAGGCGTGGCGGCCGTCGGGGGCGATCGCCACCCCCGCAGGAAACGATCCGACGGGGGTAGTGGCGGTGACGCTATTGGTCGCGGTGTCGATCACCGACACCGAGCCCGAGCCCGAGCCCGAGCCGATGTTGGCGATGTAGGCGTGGCGGCCGTCGGGGGTAATCGCCACCCCCGCAGGAGACGATCCGACGGGGGTGGTGGCGGTGACGCTGTTGGTGGCGGTGTCGATCACCGACACCGAGCCGGCTTGGCGTTGGTTGCGGATCTGGTTGGTGGTGCTGAAGTGGGCTGAGGTGGGGTGTGTATGCCGATTCCGTTGTGGCGGTGTTCGTGGTTGTCGGCGGTGAAGAACACCTCGCGGAACGCGCGGGGGTCTTCGCGTGATTCGAATTCTGGGAAGTCGGGCATATATTTTATGGTTTCGCATGGGGTTTCGGGTTAGTTGTTGTACCCCCCTGGGGTGGGGCGCCTCGTGGGCGTGAAAATGGGGGTCGGGTCGCCTGTCGACGTCGTTGTATCTCTGGGATCTGATCCCGTGGGTCAGTTTGGCGCTGGGGTCCCGACCTGTAAGGGTCTCTCATTGTTGCTTCGAGCACGCCGGTTAGATTTTCGGTTCCCTTGACCGAGACCCCCGGGTGGCCCGCCTGAGCTGTGCTGATGAGGATGCCTAGCGGAGGTGGGTGTGAAACGAGGACCGCAAGAGATCCCCGATGCCGATCACGAGGTGGTGATCGAGCGGGTGTGCGCGATTGATGTGGCCAAGGCGTCGGGCATGGTGTGTGTCCGCGTGCCGGATGAGACCAGGCCGGGTCGGCGGGTTAGCCGGGTCTGGGAGGTGGCGGCGACCACTCGCGCGGTCACGGCGCTTGCTGATCAGCTGGTGGCGGACGGGGTCGCCAGGGTTACTGTGGAGTCGACCTCGGATTACTGGCGGATCTGGTTTTATCTGTTGGAGGCGGCGGGGCTGGATGTGCGGCTGGTGAACGCCCGTGATGTGAAGAATCTGCCCGGCCGGCCGAAAACGGACAAGTTGGATGCGGTGTGGTTGGCCAAGCTCACCGAGAAGGGCCTGGTGCGGCCCTCGTTTGTGCCACCGGCCCCGATCCGTCAGTTGCGGGATTACACCCGGCTGCGGGTGGATTTGACCCGGGAACGGACCCGGCATTGGCAGCGGTTGGAGAAGCTGCTGGAGGATGCTCTGATCAAGGTCTCGGCGGTGGCCAGCACCATCGACTCGGTGTCGGTGCGCGAGATGGTCGAGGCGCTCATCGCCGGTCAGGACGACCCACGGAAATTGGCCGAGTTAGCGCGGGGCCGGATGAAGTCCAAACGCCTGGCCCTGATCGAGGCGCTGACTGGGCGGTTCGACGCCCACCACGGCGAGCTCGCGCGGATCCTGCTGGATCAGATCGATAGTCTCTCCGCCCAGATCGAGCGGCTCACCACCCGTGCCGAACAGCTGCTGGCGACGATGCCCCAGGCGCAGGCCCCCAAGCGACCCGACCACCACACCGACGGCCGGCCGCCCGGCACCGACAGCTCGCCCCCATCGCCGTCCGGTACGGCCACCACGGCCGAGGCCACCCAAGACACCAGCACCACCCAGAACACTGAGGTTCCACGGGGGCTGTCTGCCTGGGAGCGCCTGGATGAGATCACCGGGATCGGTCCGCTGTCCGCGCAGGTCATCATCGCCGAGGTGGGGCTGGACATGAGCCGGTTCGCCACCGCCGACCATCTAGTGTCCTGGGC